>CAZJVX010000019.1:0-17547 GCA_964549345.1 uncultured Flavobacteriales bacterium
CATTGCTAGATATGCACTAAATGTGGAACGATATAATTTACCTAAAAACTACTACAGAGATATGCTGGATAAAGTTCAACAGGTAACAAAAGAAATGATTCAAGATGCTGCTCAAGAATTTATTCACCCTGATAACTGCCACATTTTAGTTGTTGGTAATAAAGAAATAGCAGATAAATTAGTCCAGTTTGATTCAGATCAAAAAGTTGATTTTTATGACTACAATGCTGAGCCAGTTGAGGCTGAATCTAAGCCTTTACCTGAGGGTTTGACAGCTGAAGTTGTGCTTTTTAATTATGTAATGGCTCAAACAGCTACCAAATCCATAGATGAAGCAAAGAAAAAGTTTAAGAAAATTAAATCTTTTAGAAAAGAAATGTCTGCCTCCATTGATGCACAGGGACAAACATTTACCATGGAAATGGTAGAGCAATTCAAATCGCCTTCATTTTACAAAAGTGAAACCATTGCTATGGGTATGACAGTCCAATCTGAAGTGATAAATTCAAAAAGTGGGGGTACTCAAAATATGCAGACTGGCAAAACAAACTTTACAGCTGAAGAACGGTCTTCTAAGTTAATGAAGCATAAGCTAGATAGTGATTTGTATTACAAAGAAAATGGGGTCACTTTAGAACTCAAAGGTATCGAAAATGTGATGGGAGAGGATTGCTATGTTTTAAATCGAATGGAAAAAACAGGGGAAAAGTCAACTATGTTTTTATCTATTGGTTCAGGTTTGTTATTGCAATATAATTCTCAAAATACACCAAAAGAGGGTGAGAGCCCTGTGATGTCTACGGTACAATTTTTAGAATATCAGGAGAATGGCGGAATATTGGTGCCTGGAAAAACAGTTATGGATATTAATGGCAATGCATTAGAGATTTCACTTAAGAAAATGGAAATAAACCCTAAGTTAAAGGCAAGTGAATTTGAGTGGGAGGAATAGTTAACGTCTTCTTCTTGATCGTTCTTTGTTCCTATGATTCTTTTTGTTTTTTGATGGATTTCCCTTACTGTTTTTTTTACCTTCTTTAGAGGCTATTTGAACTACAAAATCCTTGCCATCGTACTGTTTATTTTCTAAACTGTTTAGTACTTTTTCGCTTAAAGATTTTTCCATTTCAAAAAAAGAAAAATCATTATATAAATCTAATTCACCTACAGATTCAGATGGAAGATTAGTATTGCTGCAAATCAATCTCAGTAAACCTCCTTTATTTAACCCTTTATTGTAACCTAAGTTAATAAAGAATCTTTCATGTTTATCGTCTTTGGCCCAACCTTTAGGTCCTTTATTTGGTTTATTCGCCTTGACTTTTTCATAATAATTGAGCAACTGGTTAAATTCTAGACTGATCATATGTTTGATGAGGTCATCTTTAGAAAAGGAAGATAATTCATTTTGGATTGACGGTAGAAGTTTTTGAAGCTCACTTTCATTTATTTTAACACGTTTAATTTTATCTACATATCTAAATAACTGTTGCTCGCAAATTTCTATCCCAGTAGGTAGTTCACGATTTTCAAAACTGACTTTAATTTTCTTTTCTATTTGCTTAATCCGATGGACATCTTTATTGGATACTATGGCAATAGATTCCCCCTTTTTACCAGCCCTTGCTGTTCTTCCGCTTCGATGCGTGTAGCTTTCGATATCATCGGGTAAGTGGTAGTTTATAACATGAGAAATATTATCTACATCTATTCCTCTTGCTGCCACATCAGTGGCTACTAGAATTTGTAAAGTTTTTTCTCTAAACTTTTCCATTGCTTTATCTCTTTGCATTTGAGATAAGTCCCCGTGTAATGGAGCTGCATTGTATCCGTCTTTTAAAAGCTTATCTGCAATATCTTGGGTTGTTCTTCTAGTTCTACAAAAGATTAACCCATAAATATTAGGGTGAAAGTCTAGAATTCTTTTTATGGCTTGGTAGCGCTCTCGTTCATTGACATGAAAACAAACATGATGAATATTTTCAGCTCCAATGTTTTTGCTACCAATAGTTACTTCTAAAGGATCTTCCATGTACGATTTTGCAATCTTTGCAACCCCTTTAGGCATAGTAGCGGAAAACAACCATGTCCTTTTATCTTTAGGTGTATGGGCTAAAATACCATCTATATCTTCCTTGAAACCCATATTTAGCATTTCATCTGCTTCATCTAAAACAGTGTATTCTACTTTGTTTAGTTTCACCATCTTTCTTCTAATCATGTCCATCAACCTACCCGGTGTCGCTACCACAATTTGAGCACCGCTTTTAATTTCTTTGGATTGCTTGTCCATGCTAGCACCACCGTATATAGTAGCTACTTGAATTTCGGGAATAAACTTTGAAAAAGATTTAAAATCGTTAGAGATCTGAACACAGAGTTCTCTAGTTGGAGCAATAACTAATCCCTGAACATTACTGTTTTTTACATTTATTTTCTCAATCATTGGTAGTCCAAATGCGGCAGTTTTTCCAGTCCCTGTTTGAGCCAAACCAATTAGATCCTGATCCTGCTCAATTAAAGTGCCAATAGTAGCTTCCTGCACTGGCGTTGGAGATTTAAATCCAAGAGCTTCAATTCCTTTAAGAAGTTTAGGATTAAGAGGTAATTCAGAAAATAACATGTAATAATTTTCTGCGAAGGTAAACTAATAAATTTACTAAAGGAGAAAAAAGCCAAACCTGTAAGCCGGATTCTGTCGAGGTTCATCATTTATCTAGACTATTTATCACTAAATAGTTCAATCAACCTACCCTCCAGGTTGAGCGAGCAACTCTTCAGTATTAACATCCCTGGTTTATTTGGTCTTTCAGCACATGAGGTTTACCTCGCTGCTAATGTCACCATTAGCACGGTGAGCTCTTACCCCACCTTTTCACCTTTGCCTTTCGGCCGTTTATTTTCTGTGGCACTAGCTGTATTCACCTAAATGAATCCTTCCTGTTAGGAAGCATGCTGCTCTATGCTGTCCGGACTTTCCTCTTGATATACAAGCGATGAACCGGTTTGGCATTTCAAAATTAGCAAAGCTTTTAAAACTCGACAAAAAAATCTTTCGAAAACTATTAATTTGGAAGTACTATATCAGTACTGATGGCTTTATGATCTGATAGTTTTTGTTCATGGACCATAAAATTAGTAGAACCTAATGATTTGTCATGCCAAATATAATCAATACGTAATCCTGGGATATTACCAATATATGTCCCACCAAATCCTTTTCCAGAAACCGTAAAAGCGTCTATAAAATTTCGATCAAAAGCATTGTAACAATATGATGTAGGTGTATCATTCATGTCAGCACAAATTATGGTTTTGTAAGGGCTATTTTCAATGTTGTGTATTAATTCTTTCACTTGTACAGTTCTTTTTTCAAATCCTATTTTGATTTTTGAAAAAATAGCTCTTTTTGGTGATTTCTGATGTGGCCAGATGGGACTACCTTTTCCACCTATTACTTTATAATCAGTATGATTGAACCGAATGGACCCCAAGTGTGCATTATAAACTCGTATAGTATCTTGGTCTTTTTTGATGTCTGTATATATGAACTGATTTGAATTATCATTTTTAAATTGCTTATTGTATCTATTCACAATAGGGTATTTACTGAAAGTAGCAATTCCAAAAAACTTATTTTCTTTACTTTCCTCTGAAAAACTTTCGTAGTAATATTTAAACCCGAGACTATCCAATATTAAATTTCTTGTTTCAAAAGGTAGGTTTTCATCATTTGTAAAGTAATATTCTTGAAGGCACAAAATATCAGGATTTTTAATTTGGATAAGCTTAAATATTTCAGCTTTACTTTTTTCATTTTCATTCCAATTATATAAATCGAATAATCTTACGTTGTAGCTCATCACATGTAAGATACTGGAATGATTATATTTTTCTGATGAAGCATAGAATTGAAAAAAACGACTGTGATGATACATTCCTAGTATAATGAGGATGAGTGTTGGTAGGAAGAATAATTTTCTTTTAGAGATCCATATTAGGACTAAAAAAAAATTGATAAATAAAATCAATGGATAAAGTAAAGCAACAAAAGGAATCCAGCTGCTTTTTAAGGGATTAGCTAAATAACCTAAATAAGAAAAGAATAATAAAAAGTTGAATACAACAGTAAGGTATGCAAAAAGCTTCCCTTTACTAGACATATGTTTTAATCCGAAACTAAATATTTTTGCTGGCATTAAATAGGTAATCTTTTTCTTCTTTACTTAAACTATCGTAGCCAGAAGCCTTGATTTTATCTAAAATAGCATCAACCTTATCTTGTCTAATGATGGTATCATCCGATGTTTTAGGTTTAGATTTTCTTTGGTTATTACTTTTTTTGTAGACAATTTTAATTTTCTTTTTAGTAAATAATTTTTTAATTCCTAACAGGGGAGAGGTGATTATTGTAGAAATGTCTTTCCCTTTTTTAATATTCACTGCAAACAGGTAACCCCAAATAGCGCCCCCGATATGAGCGAAATGTGCTACTCTATCACCTGTATTGGCGACACCAAGCACATCTAATACGACAAAGGCAATAGCCAAGTACTTTAGCTTCACCTTTAGTACACCAAAGAAATAAGCTTCATAGTTTGGTGTATAGGTGGCTAGTGCTACGAAAATGGCCATTACGGCACCAGAGGCGCCAATAACAGGGCTGTCATAGGGAAGATCACGATAAAGAGGGAAAATATTATAGGTGACCACATAAATAAGGCCAGCAAATGCTCCACCAATAAGGTAGGTGTTTAAGGCCACCTTTTTTCCAAGTAAATCTTCAAAAATTCTTCCTGCAAAGAAGTATAAAATCATGTTCCAAAATAAATGTCCTATGGAAAGGTGCACAAACATGTAGCTTATAAAAGTCCACGGCCTAAATAAAAATATGGACGGAGATGAATTAAGCTCAAATAAGGGGACAATATCAATTACGCTTGATGCTTTCATCAAGGCAGAAAATACATTCAACAGTAAAAAGACAATAAATACACCGACATTGATGTAAATTATCTTTAGATAGGTTCCACCTGTATTAAACTGATATTTTAGTTGGTCAATTAAGGACATTAAAAAAAACTATTTCTGGTTTTTTGCCAATATAGTACGATTACGACTCCAATGAGTGCACCACCAAGGTGAGCAAAATGAGCAACATTATCACTTGGTGAATTTTGCATCCCCAAATATAATTCGATTGCCGCATATCCAATGACAAAATATTTTGCTTTTATAGGAATTGGAGGAAAAAGTAACATCAATTCTGTATTGGGAAATAAAAAACCAAAACCAACAAGTAGACCAAAAATGGCACCAGATGCACCAACCATCGGTGTATTATACAATGCATTTAATTTGCCTAATGTAGGGTCTATGTAATTTTTACCTTCAGTAAGTAAATTATATCCTTCATCTTGAACGTAAAACAAGTAATCTTGTAAAAGAATGGGGTCAATGGTAGCTTCAAAGCTGCTTAATCTTATATACCCAACAAGCATATGTATAAGTGCAGCTCCAATAGCACAGGATAAGTAAAAAAACAAGAATTTTTGAGGTCCCCAGACTCTTTCTAATTGTGAGCCAAAGATAACTAGAGCAAACATATTGAAGAATATATGCGCCAAATTACCATGCATAAAAAAATAAGTGGCTAACTGCCACGGCCTAAAATGTTCAGAAAAAATGGGTACTAAATGCAAATTTTGCGTGAACGACTCTAATGTGTTTTGTGCAACAAAAAAAAGCACATTTATCAAGAGTAGATTCTTGACAATAGGAGGCATATTTTGAAAAATTCTATTGATCATCAGAACATGCTTAAAATAATTTCATCGTCTATTTCACTAATGATAGCTAATCCTCTTTTGTTGAATTTTTGTACAGATGACTCAAAAATATAAGATAGAAGATGAGCAATTTCATTGTTGTCTAATTTCTTCAGTCTGGAATGTGCATATCCTTCTCCAATTTTCCAGGCTAATTTTTCATATGGGTGTTCAAAATATTCATCCTCATTTTTAAATGATTCAATACAAGACTCAATAAATGATTTAGCATCTAATGATGCTGTTGCTGCAGGAAAACTTTGAATAATAATACTGTCTTTACCAAATTGGTCAATTTCAACACCTAACTTTTCAAATTCTTCTTTTAGCTCTAAGCAAAGTTGAATGTCTCCAGATGATAAATCAATTTCAATTGGGTGTAAAAGAGGTTGGGTTAATACATCTGTACTCTTGTAGTTTGTGATGAGTTCATTGTACTTTATTTGTTGATGAAGTCTAAATAAGTCGATGATAAAAAGCCTATTTTCCTTAGAAGATATAGCATACCTCAGCTTATGTTGTATGAAATTGTTTTTCCTTACTTCACCCATCAATATGTTATTCTTTTCTTCATTTAGTGTGTGCGAATTTGAAGAAATGTCATCATTAAAATTTTGCTGTAAGAAGTCCAAATTTTCTTGGACATAATTTTTTTGAGGCGTATGAAATGGATTGTATTCAGGGTTTATTTTAATGGATGGTGGATTTATTTTTTGCCCTTGTTCAATGGGCGGTAAATTAAAACTAGTTTCTGTTTCAAAATCAATAGTAGGAGCTACATTGTATTTACCTAGTGAGTTTCTCACACATGATTTTATCATGGAATAAATGGCTCTTTCGTCTTCAAATTTTATTTCCGTTTTGGTTGGGTGAATATTGATGTCAATAGTGTTGGTAGGTACTTCAATAAAAATAAAATAAGATGGGAAATGTTCTTTTGAAATTAAATCTTTATAAGCAATTCCAATCGCGTGGTTAATACTCGAATTCTTAATGTATCTGTTATTGACAAAAATAAATTGTTCTCCTCTCGTTCTTTTAGAATATTCAGGTTTTAACACAAACCCATTTATTTTGGATATGGATGTAGATTCTTCAATAGGGACAAGTCGTTCATTATACTTCTTACCAAAAATGGCAAGTAATCTCTGTTTTCTGTTGGATGCAGGTAGATCAAATAAGAGTCGATCGTTGTGGTGCATAGTAAAGTGAATATCGTGATGCGCCATGGAAATTCGTTGAAATTCATCAATAATGTGTTTAATTTCTACATTATCTGACTTTAAAAAATTTCTTCTTGCTGGGACGTTGAAAAATAGATTTCTCATTGAAAAGCTGGAACCTACTGATGTGGCGATGGATTCTTTATTGATTATTTCACCTCCATCTATATTGATTTGAGTTCCCGTATCTTCATCCGGTGTTCTGGTTTTTAATTCAATGTGTGATATGGCTGCTATACTGGAAAGAGCCTCTCCTCTAAATCCTTTTGATGAAATGGTAAATAAATCATCTGCAGATTTAATTTTTGAGGTAGCATGTTTTTTAAAACACTTTTCTGCATCTACTTCGTTCATACCAAAGCCGTTGTCGATCACTTGAATTAAAGATTTCCCAGCATCTTTAACAATAAGTTGAATTTTAGTAGCATTAGCGTCAATAGCATTTTCAAGCAGTTCTTTCACTGCTGAGGCAGGTCTTTGGATGACTTCACCTGCGGCAATTTGATTAGCAACATTATCGGGTAATAATTCAATCATAAAAATTATTTATTGTTAAGAGCGTTAACAACTAAATCGATTTGATTGTACAGAAAAACCATACTGAAAACTAATATTCCAAAAATGATCAATAACCTAATTGTATTCCAATTTTTGTTCCAGCTTTTATATTGATGGTTTTTACTAAATGCATTTTTTATATTGGAGTGGTGAGAATTTGATTCCAATTCTTTTATTCTATTTTCTAGTCTTTCTTTGTCTTCATCGTAGTATCTAGCAGGAAAGTTAAATCTTCTGTGTTGTGGTAACTTGAATAATCTAGACTTCAGCAAAGGTTTCTGACTCATGCTGTAAAAGTATGTGTTTTATCTGTAAGACTAAAAAATCGTGTAAAATTCTCTTGTTAATTTTTTATAATCGTCTGTATACTCATGTCTAGTGTTGTTTTCGATTACAATCGTATCTACTACAGGTTCTATTTTTTCTCTTCTAAATTCTAATAATACACGATGTGGTTCTTTGTAAGGTTTAGGTTTTACTAAGCAAACTCTTGAAGGATAGAGATGATTTTCAAAAAAATGGATTTTGATTTCATTTAGTTGATGGATAGGAGCAATTAGATAAACTCTTCCATTTGAACTTAGTTGGGTGAACGCAAATTTTGAGAGCGATTTTGAATTCAATGAATTAACATGTCTGGCAATAGCTCTTGAATCATCATTTGGTTTTAAACTATTTTTAAAAAAGGGAGGATTACTAATAATGAGATCATATCTGTTTTTATTATTCCATTTTGAAAAATCCTCATGAATTAGAGTTAATCTGTTTTTCCATGGAGAAGTTTCAAAATTTCTTTTCGCATCTTTTACGGCGTTATGATCAATTTCTAATGCATCTATTTCAGCGTTGCTATTCTTTTGTGCTAGCATTAGAGCAATAACACCTGTTCCCGTACCCACATCAATCATGTGTTTACAATCTTGGCAATTTGCCCAAGCTCCTAAAAGGATTCCGTCCGTTCCAATTTTCATTGCAGCAAACTTTTGATTTAGTGTAAACTGCTTGAAATGGAAGGGTTTATGAGATTTCTGATTCATTATTTAAATCCAATAATCCTTCAGGAATTTGAAGTTGAATGATTTTTTCTTTCTTCATGACATTAATGATCAATGCATCATGGGCTGGAATCATCACTTCACGATTATTTATTTCCACTATTAGGAGGTGGTTGTTTTTAATATCAACATAGTCTAGAACTGTACCGATTTCATTTTCATTTTCATCCCAAACAGAAAATCCTACATATTTAACTTTTACATCCATCTCATCAAAAGAAATGTCCTGTTTTGAAACATACACTTTTTGTTTAATTAGTGAAGAAACATTTGATGCATTAATATTGAGCAGAGATACTATTCGTTTATTTTTATTGAGTTCCTGAATACTAGTTATGCAGAATGGAGTAGGTAATCCGTTTAACATGACCCAAATCACTTTTAGGTTTGAAAATGAAATATTTTGTCCATTAAATGACAGAATTAATTTACCCTGAAACCCATGTTGTTTGGAAAATTCACCAAGCTCATATAAATTATTTTTATCCATAAAAAAAGCCATGAAATCATGGCTTAATTTAAATAAATTATACTAAAAATTACTTTTCAACTTCTTTAGAGTCTTCTGTAGCTGGTTCTTCTGTAGTTTCAGCAGCTGGTTCTTCTGTAGTTTCAGCAGCTGGTTCTTCTGTAGTTTCAGGAGCTGGTTCTTCTGTAGTTTTAGCAGCTGGTTCTTCTGTGGTTTCAGAAGCTGGTTCTGTGACTTCAGCAGCTGTATCTTCAGCAACTACTTCGGCTAAAGCTGCTGCTCTAGCTTCGCTTTTCTCCTTTTCAGATGCGAGTTTAGCTTTAATGGCTGAATCCTCTTCTTTAGCAATAGAAGTAATTTTATTTTCAATTTTAGCCTCTTTTTCACTCAACCACTTGGCAAACTTTTCTTCAGCTTGTTCGTTTGTCAAAGCTCCTTTTTTAACACCATTCAATAAATGGTTTTTGTACAACACTCCCTTGTATGATAGCATAGCTCTAACCGTATCTGTTGGTTGCGCTCCAACGCCAACCCAGTACATTGCTCTGTCAAAATCAATGTCAATGGTTGCGGGATTTGTGTTTGGATTGTAAGAACCTATTCTTTCGATGTATCTTCCATCTCTTTTAGCTCTTGAATCTGCGGTTACAATGTGGTAAAATGGTTTTCCTTTTTTACCGTGTCTTGCTAGTCTAATTTTAGTTGCCATATTAATATTTTTATAAGAGTCCTAAACTCGGTTTACTAATTCGGCTGCAAATATGGGTTATTTTATTGATATTTAAAAATAATATTGTTTTTTATGTGCCAATTGATTGATTGTATTCAATGCTAAACCTTCTTACGTGCAATTTTAAAAGCGTTATCCAATTAAATATAAAATATATCCAATTGCAGCACCTCCAATAACAATCCAGACACTACTCACTTTTTTAAAGAAATAGCTTATTATAACACTTAAGATCATAATTGAAAAATACTTCCAATCAAATAGAAAATTATAAGATAATTTTAAAGTGACAGCGATCATAATCCCAACTGCTCCGGCATTTATAAATCCTAAAATGTAATTAAGTAATTTTGATTTTTTAATAAAAGGTATAATTTTTACTAGAATAGCTACAAATACAAATGAAGGTAGAAACATTCCTAAACTTGCACATGTCGCTCCCATAAATCCCTTGAGTTGATATCCAATAAAAGTAGCAGTGGTTAGTACAGGTCCAGGTGTGAATTGACCAACTGCAATAGCATCTAAAAGTTCTTCTTTAGTTAACCATGATAATCTTTCCACAAGTTCAGAATCAACATAGGCAATTAGAACATATCCACTTCCATAAAGAATTACTGCAATTTTAATAAAAGCCCAAAATATGGAAGTACTAGAAATACTTATTGTTGCTGGTTTAGCTAAGAAAAGTAGTCCAGGAAAAAAGGTGTTAATTTTGTCATCTTTAGATTTAAATAAATAAACTATAAGTCCAAAAAAGGCTACTCCAATTATAAGTGTAAATTCATTTATACCATAAATTGATAATGCAGCAACTATCAAACCTGTTACAATTAGAGTATTAGTTTTGAATCCTTTTTTTGATAATTTAATTGTAGCCATAAGAATGATGCCAATCACCGCAGGTTTAATTCCCATGAATATAGGTTCAATACTAGGTAAGCTCCCATACTCAACAAAAATAAAGGCGAATAGTAAAGTGATCAATACTGCTGGAAGAATAAAAGACACACCTGCTAATACTAGGCCTAGATAACCCCCTCTAACGTAACCACACTGCATTGTCATTTGAGTTGAATTTGGACCAGGAATAATATTTGTTATCCCAATTAAGTCTAGGAACTCTTCATGAGACATCCACTTTCTCTTTTCAATAATTTCTTTTTCCATCATTGCAATATGAGCAGCTGGGCCGCCAAAAGCAATACAACCTAACTTGAAGAATACAGAAACTACTTCTAGCATTAGAAAAACTTTAACTATTTATTAAGATTTTATGACTACAAAAAATTAGAGATTAAATTTAATCTTAAGTATAAAAATCACTTTAACAACATCCACTTTCTGGCGAACATGAAGAATTATTTTGTAAATTAGAAAAAGGCACTTTCAATTTTTCAGCAGGAATCCCACAGCTGTCTTCTGCTAAACAAGCAGTTGTCTTTGCCTCTAAAACAAAACTTAAACCATTAAATCCGACATTGTATTTTCCAATTGTAGATTGTTGATATTCTATTTCGACATCTAGATTATCTATCTTTAGTATATTTTCTGCTTTATCAATAATATCAAGTACTGTATTTGGATTAAGTTTATGATCAAAATCATTTGCATGCCAAAGTTGTAAACTTATAATGTTTTCATTTCTGACAACTCCACCACAATCAATAAATTTCTTTTCATTTAAACCGATTTCTGTAATATGAAAATGCTGCGGTATAATATTGCCATTTTCTAATTGAAAACTTATTTCACTAGATTCAGCTATTATATTTTTAAATTCTGATAGTTTCATAGTTATTATTTATATTTCACCAGCAACAGCCTCGCTTACGTTAATTATATGGTCACCAACTTTTTCACATGAAGAAAATAAATCATTATACATTATACCTGGCTGAAACTTAAATTCACCTTTTTCGGCTTGTTCTAAATATGATTTTCTTAAATTATTTCTAATTTGATTAATTTCTCGTTCATACTTCTTAGCATTTTCCAAAGATATATGGCCATATTCAGAATTTAAATTGGCATTCATTTCATTAAATGCTTTATCTACTGCATCTAATAAGTTATTTAAATTTTCTCTCTGCTCAGGAAGGAAATATATTTTATTATCATCTTTTCTTTCGATTGTTTTTGCCATTTGATAATAAATATCTCCTATTCTTTCTAAATCGTTAGTAATACTAAGCATACTTCTTATTTGAGATGACGCCTCTTGACTGACCTCTTGAGTGGATACATTGTCTAAATATGTTGCAACTTCTACCTCAACTCGATCGGTAATCTCTTCATATTTCTTTATTTTATTAAACATTTTATTTCTAGTCTTTTTGTCCTGATCATTTAACAAAGACCTAATAAAACTATTCATTCTAGTAGTAACTTCACCGAACTTTGCAACTTCCTTTTTTGCTTCCAAAATAGCAACCTCAGGAAGTGCAACACCACCAGCAGTTATATAGTCTAACTTGAACTCTTCATCGGCTTCACCTTTTGATTTCACACTTTTTTCCGCAATATTTACAAGGTATGGTACAAAACCTATAAGTAAAAGAACGTTAGCAGAATTAAATAAAGTATGAAATAAGGCGATTCCTTCGTTTGCCATTCCTGTATTTTCAGGATCAAACGTTAAACCATGAGATTGACCGATTATAAAACCAATTATTTCAAGAAATAATGGCATAATAATTAACATCCAAGTTACACCAACTATATTAAATAAAGAGTGTATTCTTGCCGATCTTTTTGCGTGAACGTTTCCAATTGATGAGGCAATTTCTGCAGTAATTGTTGTACCAATATTTTCACCAAGAACCATTGCACATGCAACTTCAAATGGAATAATGCCCTTAGATACCATAGTTAAAGTCAATGCCATTGCAGCACTTGAAGATTGAATAACAATAGTCACTAAAGCACCTAAACCAACAAACATTAGGTTACTTAAGAAAGGTATGTCTTTGTAATTTACAAAAAACTGTACTAATGCTGAATCTTTGTCTAGATTAGGGACTGCTTCCTTTAGAAACTGAAGTCCAATAAATAAAATTGCAAATCCTATAATTGAATTTGCTAAATCTTTAGATCTTCTGAAAGTCATAAAAAGTAATGGAGCACCTAAAGCAATTAAAACTAATGCATAAGATGAGACACTGACTTTAAATCCAAGTAATAATACTAACCATGCAGTTATTGTTGTCCCAATATTTGCACCCATCATAACGCCAGCAGATTGTCTTAGGTTTATTAGCCCTGCATTAACTAAGCTAACAGTCATTACTGTTGTAACGGATGAAGATTGAACTATTGATGTTGACATAAACCCTGTGATTACTCCTTTAAATCTATTAGATGTAATAGATCCAAGCATTTTTCTAAGCTTTTCTCCAGCTGTTCTCTGAAGACCATCACTCATTATTTTCATTCCGAATATGAACAAACCTAAAGATCCTATGAGAATCAGGAATTTCATAAGACCCCAGCCCCTTTTAGTTTTGAGTTTAACTTTTTTAGACCAAGTGATATCTGCATTTTTAATATTGTTTTCATCACCACTATTAATGATACCTAAGTAAGCTTCATACTTTTCTCCACCTATAATATCTTTAACTTCGTAACTAGTTGAACTAGTGTTAAATGTTCCAGTATACTTCCAATCACTTCCCTCAAAACCTTTTTTGTTTCTTTTTGATCCAATTTTGGTATTGTATTTTATAATAAATTTTTTGTCTAAAATTTGGTCGAATGAGTTATAATCAATACTCCAAGTAAGTTTGAAACCTTCACTTTTTGGAGTTGCCGTAAGGTTAAGGAATGTTGATTCATCTAAAGTGATTTCTGATGATTTTTCAATTTCTGAAATGGATGATTTCAAAATGATAGTTGAATCATTTGAATGAATGATACTTGAATTTATAAAAATTAAAGAAATAATTAGAATAAAATTTCGCATGGTTTATTGTTTAATAACTAATTTTTGGCAAATCTAATTATGAAATCAATATCATTTATTAATTGTATTTAAAGTTAATACTTAGTTAACATTGAAATTTTATTAAGTATCTGAAAATGAAATTATTAGCACATTTTAAATATTTATTAACAATCTTTTAGTAGGCGGTTTTAGTTTTACATTATGTTATTGTTAAGATTCAAGAAGTTTTATGATTAAACAAAATAATATCCTTCTATTTGCTGAAAATTTAAAAAAATGAAAAAATTATTAATTCTGCTTTTTATATGTTTCTCTACCGTTTTTAGTTTTACTCAAGATATCACTAAAAACCGTTTTGGAAAGGGTATTATAAATGTTGTGGCACAAGATTCATCATGGTCAAGTAAAGTTGCCTTTAGATTTCAAACTCGATATGATGGATTTTACGATTTTTCTGATGAAACTTTTGAAGACAGAGCATATGTAAGGAGAGCAAGAATTAAGGGCCACGGATTTGCCTTTAGTCCAAGATTAAAATATAAGTTTGAATATGACGTACATAACGGATTTGTTTTAGATGCAGTTTTAAAATGGAATTTTGCTGGAAATTGGACAGTCTGGTTTGGTCAAACTAAATTACCTGGAAATATTGAAAGGGTATTTTCTTCACAAAAACTTCAGTTAGTTGATAGATCTCTTTTAAATTCTAAGTTTACATTAGATAGAGATGCTGGCGGTCAGTTAAGACATCATTTTAAAATTGGAAACACCTTTTTAGTAAGAGAAATATTTGCATTTTCTCAAGGAGAAGGTCTAAACCAAAAACCTAATTCCTCAGGGCATGGATATACAGGTAGAATAGAATTATTGCCATTTGGAAAGTTCAATAAAAAAGGAGATTATTTTGCTACAGATTTAAAAAGAGAAGAAACTCCAAAATTAATGTTATGTGCTACTTATGATTACAATCAAAAAGCAATGAGAACAAGAGGGCAAATGGGAGATTTTATTTCCTCTAATTTATTAGGTGAATTAAGAGATTTAGAAAGCATATTTATTGATGCACATTTTAAGTTAAAAGGCTTCTCCTTCTTTGGGGAATATGCAAATAAAGTAGCTAGAAATGGATCTGCTGTATTAGAAGGTACTTTTGATGAAGTTTTAGGAGAATGGACGTCTGTTGATTTATCTTATTATACAGGTTCTGCAATTAATTTGCAAATGGGTTATCTGATGAAAAATAATTGGGAAATTGCGGGCAGATATACACAAGTTAAACCAGAAAAAATCACTCTTAATAATGACATTACTCAATACACATTAGGATTTTCTAGATATGTTGTTGGTCATAATTTAAAGGTTCAGGGTGATGTTAGTTTGACCCAAGAAGCCACAAAAGAAAATAAACTTATGTTCAGATTACAAACAGAGTTTAATTTCTAAATAACAACAAATAATTTTTTAGAATGGCCTTTATTGAAAGGCCTTTTTTTGTTGAAAAATAAATTTGTAAGCTAATGATATTGTCCTGTGTGGTTTTCTTAACTTGAAATGAAGTGGAATAGTTTGGTAAAATTCATGTATACTTTCATTAATATCATTTAAAATATTGTTAATTCTTAAGTTCAAAGTTGATCTTTTAGTTTTTCCAAAATTTTTATTAAGGATAAAATTATTAATTTCATTAGAGTTGTTCCTTTTTATGTTTTGATTATTTATTGGCAAAGAAATGACAGTTGTTTGAAATCAATTTTTAAATAATCTTATGAGTAATTTATATCAACGTTAAGGAATGTAAATAACAAAAAGCATGAAATTGAAGTTCTATTGCAATCTCTTTCTGTTATTCCGCTATTAATGTTATCTTAACCGTAAGATTATTAATTTTCCTACTATATATATACATTTGAAAAAAAAGAAATGCCTGAGAAAATTCTTATAGTTGACGATGAACCAGATATAGTAAACTTACTTGACTATCACCTTAATAAAGAAGGTTATCTTACTAAAACAGCCCAAAATGGAAAAGAGGCATTAGATGTAGCAAAAGATTTTCAGCCTGATCTAGTTTTATTGGACTTGATGATGCCTGAAATGGATGGTATAGAAACCTGTGTTGAAATTAGAGAAAGTAAAGAAATAAAAGACACTCTAGTTGCGCTGTTAACTGCTCGTCCCGAAGATTATTCTCAAATAGCAGGCTTTGATTCAGGTGCGGATGATTACATTACAAAGCCAATAAAGCCCAGAGTTTTAATGAGTCGAATTAAGGCATTACTGAGAAGAAAAGCTGAAAAAAATACCGATGCGGCTTCAACAGCAGAATTATTTATTGACATCGAAAAATATGTGGTATTTCAAAAAGGGAATGAGTTGTTACTGCCCAAAAAGGAGTTTGAGTTGCTAGCACTCCTTTTTTCTAAACCCGGAAAAGTATTTACTAGAGATGTAATTTTAAAGAAAGTTTGGGGTGATGATATCATTGTTGGAGACCGTACCATTGATGTTCATGTAAGAAAATTAAGAGAAAAATTAGGTGACGGTTACATTAAGACCGTTAAAGGTGTAGGTTACAAATTAAAGTTGGATTAGGAACTTAAAATTACTTTTAGTTCGTTTAAAATGGCACCTGTAGCCCCCCAAACATCTCTTCCGTTTAGATCTAGGAATGGAACACTCATATTAAATCTTTGTCCTTTGTGAACGATGCTTTTATTGGTTATTTTTATTACATCATTCTTGAATAATTCATCTAGTTGTATTTCTATAATTTCGTCAACCTCGTTCTGGTCAGCTATAAATAAGGGTATTGAACTACAATAACCTATAAATGGAAAAATTAAGAAATTACTTGGTGGAACATATATCTCTGACAATTTCCCAATAATTTGTATTTTGTCCCTTTGAATTCCAATTTCTTCTTGAGTCTCTCTAAGCGCTGTTTCTTCTTTGTCTTCGTTTCCTTCTTTTTTACCTCCTGGCAAGGCATACTGATTACTATGAACTCCACTGTATTGGGGTCTTTTTATTAAAACAAAATGGAGTATGTTGTTTTCATCTGGAAATAATAGCACTAAGGTGCTTGCTAATTTTGGTTTAATGTCCTTTAAGTAATGCTCATTTGATTTTCTGTATGGAGCAAGTTCAGCATGTGCCAGATAACCTGGAAGTGGTTTCTTAAAGGCTTCTATTACATGCGAAATTTCCAATTATTCTTCTTGTATGAATGTAAATATCATTATTCATTTTAACATTTGATAAATTGTTTTCTAATTTTGATTAAAAAAAGAAATGTTAAGCCTTTGGGAAGAAAGTCAGTTTTGGAGATTATTAATTAATGTAATTGGTGCATTTTCTATCATCCTTGGGGTTTGGCTAATTAATAAGCTAATTAAAGGGTTTATTGCTGGAAAAAATCAAAAAAGAGCTCTTAATAAAGAGTATATTACGGTGAAACAAATTCCATATATTTTTTCTGGTCTAGTTCAAATTGCATTTGAGGTATATATTCCACAAACCATTGAAATTAATATCCTAGACCAAGATGAAAAAATAAAATTACCAGTTTTTAATAAAGAATTTGGTTCGGGTCTTCACGTGGAAAATATAAACGTAAGTGACCTGAAAAATGAAAAACTCAATTTGGAAATCAAAACGGATAAACAAAGAATATTAAGAACTATTGAGATCAAAAATTGAAAAAATAATTCTAATATTTAGTTTTTGTTGCAGTTTCCTTGT
>CAZJVX010000020.1:0-17405 GCA_964549345.1 uncultured Flavobacteriales bacterium
AGATTAGTTGATATGGATCTTTCAGTTAGAGCTTTAAACTGCTTAAAAGCGGCTGATGTGGAGACTTTAGGAGAATTAGTAGCTTACAACAAAAATGATTTGTTAAAATTTAGAAACTTTGGAAAAAAATCACTTACTGAACTTGATGACTTAATTGAATCAAAAGGCTTATCATTTGGTATGGATGTTTCTAAATACAAATTAGACAGAGATTAATTCGTAGGACGTATTAAATAAATTGATATGAGACACGGTAAAAAAATAAATCATTTAAGCAGAAAGACAGCGCACAGAAGTGCAATGCTAGCTAATATGGCCTGTTCATTGATTGAACACAAAAGAATAAATACAACACTTGCTAAGGCTAAAGCTCTGAGAAAGTATGTAGAGCCTTTGATAACTAAGTCTAAGGATGATACTACTCACAACAGAAGAGTTGTATTCAGTTATTTAAAAGACAAAAAGGCATCTTCCACACTTTTCAGAGACGTTGCTCCAAAGATAAGTGATAGACCAGGAGGTTATACTAGAATAATAAAATTAAATAACAGATTGGGTGATAACGCTGAAATGGCTATGATTGAACTAGTTGATTTTAATGAGTTACTAACAAAAGATCAAGTTAAGAAAAAGAAGACAAGAAGAAGAGGAGGAAAGAAGACCACCTCAGCAGCACCCGTTTCTAATCCAGTTCCAATTGAAGATGCTGAAATTATTGAAACAGAAGAGGTTGAAGTGATTGATGAAAATAAAGAAGAAGTATCTGAAGACACCGCAAATGAAACAAAGGCGAAAAAAAAGGAGGACACTTTAGATGAAAAAGAAGACAAATCTTCTGAAAAAGATAAAAACAAAGATTAAATGAAACTATATATTTAATTGAAAAGGGTGGTTATTAATAACTACCCTTTTTTTTGTTCATAAATAAATTATTAAAATCTCAAGTAACAATTACTTTTGTAAGATGCAAACTAACAATACACCAGCGATATTAATATTAGCAGATGGAACTACATTTAAAGGAAATGCCTGTGGAAAAATTGGAACTACTACAGGTGAAATTGCTTTTAATACGGGGATGTCTGGATATCAAGAAATTTTTACCGACCCTTCATATCATGGTCAAATCGTTACAATGGCTAATGCACATATTGGAAATTATGGAGCTCATGAAGAAGAAATTGAATCTGTTAACGCTCAAATTAAAGGCTTGGTTGTAAAGAAATTTGCTAGTCATTATTCAAGATATGGTAACAAGTCTACTTTACTTCACGACTTTTTAGTAAAAGATAATGTAGTTGGAATAAGAGATGTGGATACAAGAGCCCTAATTAGTCATATTAGAGAAAATGGAGCACAGAATGCCATTATATCCTCAGAAAATCTTGACGTCCAAGAATTAAAGTCAAAACTTAAAGATGCACCTAATATGAAGGGACTAGAATTAGCATCCAAAGTATCAACAAAATCTACTTATACAGAAGGCAATGGAAAATTTAATATTGCTTTGATAGATTATGGTGTCAAAAAAAATATCATTAGGTGTTTAGTTGATAGAGATTGTAAGGTAAAAGTATTTCCTTATGATACAACACTTTCGGAAATTGAAGCGTTCAATCCGGATGGAATAATGTTGTCAAATGGTCCTGGAGACCCAGAACCGTTAAAGGAACAAATAGAAGTCGTAAAGCAATTAGTTGAAAAAGACTACCCCATTTTTGGAATTTGTTTAGGTCATCAAATTCTATCCCTTTCTCAAGGACTAAAAACAGAAAAAATGCATAATGGGCATAGAGGTATTAATCATCCAGTTAAAAATTTGAGGACAGGTAAGTGTGAAATCACATCCCAAAATCACGGATTTGTCGTTCAAAAGTCTGCTGTGGAAAACAGTGATAATATTGAGTTAACACACATTCATCTTAATGATCAAACAGTTGCAGGTATTTCTGTAAAGAATAAAAAAGCTTTTTCAGTTCAATATCATCCGGAATCATCACCTGGGCCAAATGATTCAAGGTATTTATTTGATCAATTTGTAGATGTGGTATCAAAAAGTAAATTAGAATTAGTAAACTAGAAACATGGGATTTATAGAATACATACATGCAAGGCAAATTTTAGATTCAAGAGGTAATCCTACCCTAGAAGTTGATGTTTACACATCAAATGGTGGTTTTGGTCGAGCAGCTGTTCCTTCAGGAGCCTCAACTGGAATTCATGAAGCGGTAGAGTTAAGAGATGGCGATAAGGGAATTTACATGGGCAAAGGGGTTTTAAAAGCGGTTCAGAATGTAAACACGATTTTAAGTGATGAGTTGAAAGGAATTTCTGTATTTGAACAAAGAGTAATAGATCAAACCATGATCAATTTAGATGGTACTCCAAATAAATCCAAGCTTGGTGCAAATGCTATTCTGGGTGTTTCATTGGCATGTGCAAAGGCAGCTGCGTCAGAGCTGGGAAGACCATTATATAGCTACATAGGAGGTGTAAATGCCACTACTTTGCCTGTTCCAATGATGAATATATTGAATGGAGGATCTCATGCAGATAACAAGATAGATATTCAAGAATTTATGATTATGCCTTTCGGTGCCTCTAGCTTTAGTGAAGCACTTAGAATGGGAACAGAAGTATTCCATCACCTTAAAAATGTATTGAAGAAAAATGGAATGTCCACTAATGTAGGTGATGAAGGTGGATTTGCTCCTGCTCTAGGGTCGAATGAAGAAGCTATAGAAGTTGTTTTGGAAGCTATCAAAGCTGCTGGTTATACACCAGGAAAAGATATTTGGATTGCCTTAGATGCAGCTTCGTCTGAGTTTTTTGATAAAAAAACGGGTAAATATACTTTTGAATCAACCGGAGATATAATGGATTCAAAACAGCTTGTTGAATTCTGGACGGGCTGGGTAAACAAGTATCCTATAATTTCTATTGAAGATGGACTTGATGAAGATGACTGGGAGGGGTGGAAGATGTTAACCGAAAAAATTGGAAATAAATGTCAATTAGTTGGAGACGATTTATTTGTTACAAATACAAAAAGACTTCAAAGAGGAATAGAACAGGACACGGCTAATTCAATATTGATAAAGGTAAATCAAATTGGAAGTCTTTCTGAAACCATTGATGCTGTAGACCTAGCCCTGAAAAATGGGTACACTGCTGTGATGAGTCATAGAAGCGGTGAAACGGAAGATAATACCATCGCTGATCTAGCAGTAGCTTTAAATACTGGGCAAATTAAAACAGGTTCTGCTTCAAGGTCTGATAGGATGGCTAAGTACAATCAATTATTAAGGATTGAAGAACAATTAGCCACCACGGCCAATTTTTCCCCAAAAGATTTCAAATTTTTGAATAGCTAGTGAATGGTAGCTAAAAAGGTAAGAAATCGTTACAAAAGATGGTTTTTTATATTGTTAGGGCTTAATATTATTTATTTCACCTTTCAGTTTTACACCTTACCTCTTTCTATTAATCAAGTTAAAAACTACTTTTTTCAACTCTTTTATTCACCAAAAGTACCTACAGGTCCATATATATATGGGATAGATGTTTCTGAATATCAAGGCATAATAAATTGGGAAAGTGTATCTCAGATTAATGATGGACACCAAATTAATTTTGTAATTGTTCGATCAACAGCTGGGCGAAATAAAAGAGACCGTTTCTTTACTTCTAATTTCAGAGAGGCCAAAAAACATAATTTTATAAGAGGTGCATATCATTATTATAGACCTAACGAAAATTCCAATGACCAGGCGAGTAATTTTATAAAAAATGTAAAATTAGCCTCTGGTGATCTACCACCCATTTTAGATATTGAAAAAATAAGCAGTATCCAAAGCCTTAAAAGTCTGAAAACAGGTATTAAAAATTGGCTCAATATAATTGAAGATCATTATGGTATAAAGCCTATCATATATACAGGAGCACATTACTACAAAGATTATTTAAAAGATGAATTTACACATTATAATATTTGGATAGCAAATTACAACCAAGTTGAAGATCCCTTAGGGAATCAAAATTGGTCTTTATGGCAGTTTTCTGACAATGGTACGGTTCCAGGTATTAAAGGACCAGTGGATCTCGATTTATTCAAAGGAAATTTAGCCGATTTCAAAAAATATCTCTTAAAATAGATGTTTTATTGTTTCTTTGTCAATTAAAATTTAGTCATGAGTGATCATAAAATTATTTGTTACACGAAAACTGATGAGGCTCCAGCCCTTGCAACATATTCATTTTTACCCATTGTAAATGCATTTTCAAAGCAAGCTGGTGTCAAAATAGTATTAAAGGATATTTCCTTGGCAGCTAGGATACTATCACATTTTCCCTCCTATTTATCAGAAAATCAAATCGTTTCAGATGATTTAAGTTATCTAGGTCAATTAGCAAAATCTCACGAGGCCAACATAATAAAATTACCTAATATCAGTGCCTCTGTCCCGCAATTAAAGGCTGCTATCAAAGAATTACAATTAAAAGGATATTCAATACCAAGCTATCCAGAAGAACCAAAAAATTCGGAGGATGTTGAAATAAAGAAAATTTACGATAAGGTAAAAGGAAGTGCTGTCAACCCTGTTTTAAGAGAAGGTAATTCTGATAGAAGAGCACCTAAAGCAGTAAAAAATTATGCAAAGAAAAATCCTCATTCCATGGGTGTTTGGTCCTCTAGCTCAAAAACCGAAGTATCTAGTATGAGTGATGGTGATTTTTTTGGAAGTGAAAAATCTTACACTTGCCATGATGATTGCATTGTAGATATCATACTAAAGACTAAAAATGGCGATGAAATTACCTTAAAAGAGAATATTTCCCTGATTGGAGGAGAAGTAATAGATTCTGCTACACTAAACATGGAAAAGCTAGGCCTATTCTTTAAGGATCAGATTTTAAAAGCTAAAGATGAAAACCTGCTATTTTCCTTGCATATGAAAGCCACTATGATGAAAGTATCTGATCCCATTATTTTTGGTAAATGTGTAGAGGTTTTTTATGCTTCTATTTTTGAAAAATACAGTCAGGAGCTTAAGGAATTGGGAGTAGATGTAAATAATGGTTCGGGTAATTTATTTTCAAAAATAGATGAAATGCCCAATGAAATAAGAGAACAAATTTGTACAGATTTAGAATCTATTTCTTTGGAACAGCCTGATTTAGCAATGGTGGATTCTGATAAGGGAATTACTAATTTACATGTCCCAAGTGATGTAATTATTGACGCTTCTATGCCTGCCATGATAAGAAGTTCAGGGAAAATGTGGAATAAAAATGGTGAATTACAAGATACATTGGCTGTGATTCCAGATAGAAGTTACTCAAGCATTTACAAAGCCACTATTGAATTTTGTAAAGAAAATGGAGCTTTTGATCCTACCTCAATGGGAAGTGTTTCAAATGTAGGCCTGATGGCGCAAAAGGCTGAAGAGTATGGTTCACACGATAAAACTTTTCAGGTTGATACAAATGGTACTGTAGAAGTCGTCAGCAGAACAGGTGATGTGCTTTTATCTCAAACTGTTAATGAAGGCGATATTTTTAGAATGTGTCAAGTAAAAGATGCTCCCATACAAGACTGGGTTAAATTGGCAGTGTCTAGGGCACGTGCAACAAGTACTCCGGCTATATTTTGGCTGGACGAAAATAGGTCTCACGATAAGGAGCTAATTGCTAAAGTGAAGACTTATTTAAAGGATCATGATACTGAAAATCTAGAGATTCACATCATGTCACCATTTGATGCGACAAATTATACACTACAAAGAGTAGCAAAAGGATTAGATACTATTTCTGTAACTGGAAATGTTTTAAGAGATTATTTAACTGACTTGTTCCCCATTTTAGAACTGGGTACAAGTGCCAAGATGTTATCCATAGTACCCTTAATGAATGGAGGTGGATTATTTGAAACAGGTGCTGGTGGATCTGCTCCGAAGCATGTTCAGCAATTTAAAAATGAAGGATACTTAAGATGGGATTCATTAGGCGAATTTTTAGCCTTAGCGGTTTCTCTAGAACATTTTGCGGAAAAGTATGGTGACGAAAAATGTAAAATACTTGGTATGTGTCTTGATCTTGCTACTGAGAAATTACTGCAAGAAAATAAATCTCCCGCTAGACGACTGGGTGAAATCGACAATCGAGGAAGTCATTTTTATTTAGCTTTATATTGGGCCGAGGCCTTAGCGAATCAAAATGAAAATAAAGAATTGGCTAAAACTTTTACATCTCTTTTTTCTGCACTGAATAAAAATTCTGATCTGATAAATAAGGAATTGATAGATGCTCAAGGAAATGCTCAAGACGTTGGGGGATATTACTTGCCAGACAATGAATTAGCATCAAAAGCAATGAGGTCAAGTAACACACTAAATAAAATTATAGATCAGTTCTAGAAAAATTAAAATTGAAAACGTAGTTGTGCTCTTACATCAGATTTTGAAAATCCGTTGATTTGATTATTTCCTGAGCCTATGCTGGTACGATTACTATAGAACCAATTTCCATATCTCAGCCAAAGATCTATTCCTTTCTTAAATTGATACCTAAGGGTTAAATAGGATCTAGCTCCTTGATAGTAGTAAGCAGGAATTCTAAAATAATATAGTACATCATTTTCATAGCTATAAATTCTAGAATTATAAGAATCAGTATCAAATAATGCAAACCTCGCATTGAATGAAAGGTTACTTTCTTTAGGTTTATAGATTACGTCCTGAGCTATCAGTAATCCATTCTCAGTTTGACCTCCTGTCCTTTCATAAGTCATATATTCAATCCTGCTTCTAAGACGTAATGATTCTGTAATTAAGACATTAAAATTGATTCTGTAGTTCCACTGGTCTGCATTACCAACTTCATTTAACTCCATATCACTATTTAGTGAATTGTATGGCCTGTTTCTGTGTCTAATTCTTCCATAAATATCAAGTTTTTTTGATGGATGGTAAACCAACTGTAGAAAACCGTCTATTCCAGTTGTATTAGGTTTATCAACTTGGTATTTCATCCAAGGGAACTTAAATTGATCAAAATAGGAAGAAATTTCCCAATTATTATTTATTTTAAATTGTACACCAGCATAGAGTCCCTCTTCATTTATGGTGGTGCTGTTTTCTGAAATAGCACTTGAAAAATTCCCTTGAAAATCTCTGTCATAATCGCGATACAATATGGATAACGCTAAATTTGGGTGTAGAGATGCAAGAAGTCCATGTAGTTGAGCACTTCCTCCACTTAGACTTCTGCTTACTTCACCAAATACATTAATATTTCGTTTGATTAAGCTATAATGCGCCCCATTTACCCAGTTAATGTTATTATTAAACTGAAATTGACTATACATAGATAGGTCACGATTTATTTCTCCACGATAGTAGGTTACTGTACTAATCCCTCCTATAGTCAGGAAATCATTTTTATACGCTATTTCTGCGCCAGCAATATTTTCTTCTAAGGCATCTTTGTCTTGCAACTCAGCTAAAGTAGTATGTAGGCCTGAGGCTTGAAAACTACTAATCGTTAAGTCACCATCGCTTGATAGTGAATCGCTAGTTATGTTAGCATCTATTCTTTTTTTTGAGCCAAAGGCAAGAATGTGTAGTTGATTAAAATTCATAGCCAAAGCAGCTCCTCTCATAAATCGATTTTCGTCAAGTGATGCATAAGGTCTTATACCCATAGGATTTCTTTTGATAGCCATTGGATTTGATGTTTTTCCTGCAGCTAAGCCAGACCAAAATGTCAGCCCTTGTCCAAGTTGAATATGGAAATCACCCAATGCTAAGCCTTTTATCTTACCGACTTCTCTCAAGTAGAAATGAGCAGAATAAAAATCAAATCCAGCTGTTGTTTGTTGATTAAATAGTTCATTTACCTTTTTATTTGGCAAAAAAGACTCTCCCGCATCTTTTTCAGCTGTAAAGCCAATACTGAGATGATTTTGGTACTTAAATCTATATCTTAAATATAAATTGTCAGGTGACCCAACCTGTTTTGAATTAGGGGAATTAAGCCAGTTGCTATCCGATAATTCTTGTTGTCCCTCCACACTATTTATAACCCTTGAATATCTTAGAAACAGATCATTTTTGCCCCTATTAAGCATCTCTGATAATGTTAAGTGTGAAGCGTCAATTTCATCACTAACCTTGATGAAAGGAATTATTTTTCTAATATCAGTAGGAGTAATACTACTGATAGTTTGTAGTTCATAAATGGTCAGTAGTTTACCATGTTTCTTTATGTGGTTTATTATATCAATAATTTGAAAATCACTAAGTAGATGCAGCTGTTTTAAGTCAAATTTTATATTTTTTTTATTCAGATTAATAGGATGTTCATAGTAGTGACTAAGCTGATCAAAAAGGGTGGTGTAATCTAAATTTTCATCTTCATTGTTTTCAGCTATGTTCTCAATTCTTTGCTCTAGTATATATTGTTTCTTCATTTCTTTGGCAGAAACATGTGTTTGTAGATTCAACTTGTATTGATAACCCTTGGAAGAGTCATATTGAGAGACGGAGAAAAATGGCAGAAAAAAACCAATAGTATATAAAATGCACTTTTTCAAAATTAATTGAATTGATAAGCAATACCAAAATCGGGGCTCCAGCCAAGAATTTGATGTATTTGTGTAGCAAAAATCAACTGGATTTGATTTAAGTGAACATTTATGCCCAATGAAGCTAAGGACGGATTTGTCCCTACACCTCCTCTAATACTTACCTTTTCATTTGGGCTATATAGAATAGCAGTAATAAATGATAATGGATAAATCATATCTTTTTTTACTCCTGCTTGTAGACTAAGCTCTGATGAAAAGTGATAGCCAGCAGCAAACTGTAATACAGTTGGGATCCTTTCGTTAGCATAATCATCAATTTTTGAAAATGTAGGATTCATAAGAGAAAATCCAACGTGTAATTCATTTGTTAGGTTTGCTGCAAATCCAATATCTGTAGATAATATTGATTTTGAATTATAAAATTCACCAGAGTTAATGTGATGATAATTTAATTTAACTCCACTTGTAATGTTTTCTCCAAGTTTCATAGCATATCCAAAACCAGTTGAGTTGATTTGAAAATATTCATTCCCATAATTCGAATAATTAAGACCAAATGTCCCTTTTTTAGAGCAAATAGCTAACACCATATTTGCAGTGGTAAAATCACTCAATAAAAATGGTTGATGAAAACTAACTGCTATTGAACTTCTTTCTAAATTTTGAAGTTGCCCCACATTATAATTGATAGACCAAACATCTACATTGTTTGCATTAAGACCGGCTAATCCAGAGCTATTAGGTCCAGCGGACTCAATTAATTGACAATCACCCTCATAACTAGAAATCAGCAATAACAAAAGAATGATCGCGATTCTTTTCATTTAATGAATTTACTTATTTTATTTAAATGGTGATTTTATGAATTAACTGAAAAGGAAAGATATTTTATTTTAATGCCATCTTTCAACCACTTTTCCTCATAAAAAGTTCTATAAGATAAAGTTTCCTTAAGGTCTTCATTTATTTTTTCACTTGTAGCATCTATGTTTTTTATGTTGTGCAGAATCTTGTAACGATGTAATTGAATTTGCTCAAGTGTGTACTCGTATAAAAGTTGACTATCTGTTTTCAAATGAATTATTCCCTTCTGATTTAATATTTTTTTGTAACGTTCAATAAAAAGAGGTGATGTTAATCTTTTTCTTGGTTTTTTAGGCTGGGGATCCGAAAATGTTAGCCAAATTTCGTTGACTTCACCTGGTTCAAAAAATTTAGTTATAAAGTCCACCTTCGTTCTTAAAAAACGAACATTAGTTAATTTATTTTCTAATGCAGTTTTTGCACCTCTCCAAAGTCTAGATCCTTTGATGTCTACACCTATATAATTTTTGTTATGGTTTCTAGATGCAAGACTTGTAGTGTATTCCCCTCTACCACACCCCAGTTCAAGTATAATGTTATTGTCATTTTGGAATTCTTTGCTCCAATTTCCCTTTAACTCTGATTGTTCTGAATTGTACTGAAGTGTTGGCTGATATAGATTTTGAAAAGTTTCATTTTCTTTAAATCTTTTCAGTTTATCCTTTCCCATCTCCGTCAAATTTCCCGCTTTTAGGTAAAATTTTTGTTTTTTCACCAAAAAATTCTGCAAAGTCGCGCATCGCATTGGCCAATTGATCTTCGGATGTAGCCCTTTCATAGGTGTTTGCCATAGTCATAAATGCCTGAAAAATCATCATATTCATTTCTTCGATTGACATTTTTTTGGTCCAAAGGTCAAGGTTAAATGTCTCCTTATTTTTAGCGTTCCAGAAATATATTAATGCAGCAGACGCTTCCTCTCTTTTGTCATTTTCTTGAGTCGAATGCCAGTTTATAGATTCTGGTATCATGTTTTCATCCATGATGACATCTACTGTAAGTGTCTCTTTTCTTTCTTTATCAGGGCTCATAATATTTAAGTAGTTTTTGTATATTATTTTCTTTCATTAATTCAACTATATCTACATTGTTATTATCTACATAATCCTTAATCATTTCATAACCCAGCCAAATTCCAATGGTTGATGGTGAATCGGGGCCAAAACTTTTTGTGTATGGACCTTCTTGAAAAAATGGATCTACTAATGCCGGTTCTTTATTGTAAAGTAATTTTTCATCGATTATAAACCTCCAGATGTATTCTTCATTTTCCTTACACCAGTTGAGTTCATCTTTAGTGTATCTAAATTTATTTTCATCACTTTCAAATGGTAATATTTTGTCCATTATGTAGGTGATTTTCCCGTAAGACAACATGCGTGCAAGAAGTTCATCACCCATAGGGTTAAAGTGATGAGTCATTAAAAAACTAAAAAACACATCAGAAATGATGTATTTTTTATCCATTTTCTGTTTATAGTAGTTTGGGAATGTATTTGGTGGTAACATTTTAACTATTTCATTATCATTCCCAAGATACATGTCTAAGCCAATCCAGATGATATGATCATTTTCTAATACAGTTGCATTAAAATTGGAGTAAAAAGTACCTACTTGAGCATGAGTAATTCCGGCATTAAAAATATTAGAATAATTTCCCATACCTACACTAATTTTTTCTTTGTAATCATCAAATTCATTGAATGTAGCTGCTATGCTTTTGAAAATTTCCTTCATACTACTATCGTTCAGAAAATGCTGCAATTTTGGGATAGTAAATGAATCAATTTTATTTGTGTTTGAAAGGTGATCTTTTTCTCCAGCTCTGATCATCCTAGTGTAAAAATTTTCATATAATTCGGGATAGTTCTTTAAAGCTTTATGAAGCTGATTTGCATCCCCTGAAAGAAAAACAGGATTTAAATGAATACAATTTACTTCAACCAATTTGGATTTATCAAAATATAAGGAGTTGGTAGTTTCTTCACATCCCAGTAGTGACAAAACAATTAATAAAAAAATAAATTGTAACCTTTTCATATTTACTTTTGTAAAAGTAAAACTTGTTGCCTAAAGTTTATGATTTAATAAATATACTTTCTATGAAAAATTTAATTCTTATTTCCATATTAATCATTTGTCCTTTAACCATACAAATAAAAGCGCAAGGATCTGGTGACCCTATTGTGAAAGTGAACAATGAAAAAGACGCTAAACTGAGGTTTGGTATAA
The DNA here is from genome assembly GCA_964549345.1 of uncultured Flavobacteriales bacterium. GTDB lineage: Bacteria > Bacteroidota > Bacteroidia > Flavobacteriales_D > Parvicellaceae. The sequence continues at coordinate 11,684 of CAZJVX010000020.1, forward strand.
AAGGGATTTCTTCAATTGGTTGGTTAATGCCGGAAAATACTAGGCGATTTTCCAGATATGAATTAGGGCTTGGATATGGATGGGGACTAAACTTAGAAATGAAAATTAATAAAACAACATCGTTTAGAACCGGTTTTAGTTTAACCAATTTCAAGGCGGGTTTAAATTATTTTGATGACGAATTACCGCAGCACGAAGAAACATATTACGTAGTCAAAGATTTTGAATTTGTAGAATGGGAAAGTAATGGAACAGCTCCAGATGGTGAAATCTTCCAACTTCTAAATAGGAGGTATAATCTTAGTTATGTAAATATTCCCCTAATACTAAAACTAAAAACAAATGAAATTGGGTATCTCACTTACTTTGGTGAGTTTGGAGGTCTATTGAGTTTAAAAACTAAAGCAAGTGTTGAAGATAGGAGCATCCCGTTAAATGACACCCTAGCACCTCTGTCAAATGAAGCATTTTCTACATTTGAAGACTTAGATTTAAGTTCAGGTACACAACCATTTAGAGCAGGGTTGTCGTTAGGTGCGGGTGCGGAATATAATTTTTCTGGATCAACGTCATTATTTTTTCAAGTTAATTGGAACTACTTTGTCACCAATGTGCTTACCAAGCAGGATAATGAAAAATACTTAAGAACATTTGACGATGGAGTTTTTGAACCCTTGGGAGCAAAGTCAATTCCAGGACGTGTTTCTATTACAGTTGGGATATTATTTTAAACAAGAATCTGTAAATGTTTAAATGTTGTAATTTCGATTATGGAATATTCCAAAGTTGAAACTCACATTAAAAACTGGTTATCAAACTACCTAGAGTCGTCAAACCTAAAAGGCTTCGTGATAGGTGTCTCTGGAGGTGTTGATTCGGCTGTTACTTCTACACTTTGCGCAAAAACCAAAAAACAAACATTGGTTATTAACATGCCTATACTTCAGAATACCCAACAATTTGATCGAAGTAATGAACACATAAACTGGCTAGAAAAAAAATTCGAAAACGTCAAAGGAATCGAGATTGATTTAACTCTAGTTTTCGATGCATATAAAACTACTTTGCCTCCTGCTTTTCAAGACGATCTTTCATTGGCCAATTTACGTTCAAGGATAAGGATGGCCACCCTTTTTCAATTTGCTTCAAACCAAAAATTATTAGTTGCAGGTACCGGAAATAAAGTAGAAGATTTTGGAGTGGGTTTTTACACTAAATATGGTGACGGTGGGGTTGATATATCTCCAATAGCTGACTTAATGAAAACAGAAGTTTTTGGATTAGCAAAGCATCTTGGAATTATTGAATCTATTCAAAACGCACCACCTACCGATGGCCTTTGGGATGATGATCGTAGTGACGAAGATCAACTTGGAGCATCCTACAGTGAATTGGAATGGGCCATGAAATATTTGGAAAAAAATGATTCAAAAAAATTAACTACTCGTCAAGCGGAAGTGTTAGCGATATACAACACCTTTCATAGTGCCAATAAACACAAGATGCTACCCATCCCTGTTTGTGAAATTCCTGATAATTTTAGATAAGCTATTGCTCTGGTGCTAGTTCCACCTTTATTCCATCTAAAGATGCAGTAAGTTTTAGTTGACAAGAAAGTCTACTATTTTCTTTTGCATCCCAACTTTCATCTAGCATTGCCGTTTCTTCGTTTGACTTTTCTGTCAATTTATGTTCAGATAAGACATATACATGACATGATGCACACATTGCCATCCCTCCACAAGTGCCATCTACTGGAAATTCATACATTTTAAGTAATTCCATCATATTCAAATTCATGTCGGTTGGACCAGACAATTGATGTTCATTTCCTGATCGATCAACAACACTTATTTTAATATCACTTTTCAAAACCTGTTATTCCCGTAACGGTTGTGTATTTGAGTACATTGTTTTTATCGGGGTGAATTCGTTTAAAAGCTGATTGAACCATAATCGCAGCTTCATGAAATCCACATAGAATTAGTTTTAGCTTACCATCGTAGGTGTTTACATCGCCTATTGCATAGATACCTTCAATATTGGTAGAATAATCTTTTGCATTATTTACTTTTATGGCATTTTTTTCAATTTCTAAACCCCAGTCAGCAATTGGTCCCAGTTTTGGGGTTAATCCAAATAAAGGAAACCAATGTTTGCATCTTAGTGTAATATCTTCATTTGATTTTGTTTTTACAGATAGATGTAAATTATCACTCTCTTTCTCTACTTTTTTGACTTCAGCGTTAAGTATCATTTTCATCCATCCCTTTTCAGAATAATCAATGGCCTTTTGTACGGAATCGTTGTGTGCTCTAAAATTTTCACTTCGATGAATTAAAGTAACACTTCCTTTTTGTTTTTCTGTGAAATATAATGCCCAGTCTAATGCAGAGTCTCCACCGCCTGAAATTACAATTTCTTTATTTTCATAATGCTCTGGATCTTTTACTATGTAATGGATTCCCTTTTCTTCAAATTTAAGAAGGTTTTCTACGGGAGGCTTTCGGGGTGTAAAAACACCAAGACCACCGGCTATAGCCACTACTGGGGCTACATGTTCTGTCCCCTTGTTTGTAAATACATGAAATTGTCCATTTTCGTCTTCACTTATACTTTCTGCCGATTCACCCAATGTAAACCCAGGACTAAATGGACTTATTTGTTCCATGAGTTTATCTACTAAATCATGGGCTAAAATGCTAGGGTAACCTGGTATGTCATAAATAGGTTTTTTTGGATAAATTTCTGCACACTGTCCTCCAGGTTCCGGTAATGCATCTATTAAATGACATCTTAATTTTAGTAGTCCTGCTTCAAACACAGTAAATAACCCTACTGGTCCAGCTCCAATTATAATAATATCAGTTTGTATCAAAAGGAATGATGTTTTAAAAATTAATGACTCGATTTAAGTAGACCGCAAAGGTAATTGATGATTTTAAACTGACAATTATTTTCACTTAAATGAAATGATTACATTTGATTTTGAATTTGAAATGAAACAGGTTAAACTTTTAGATAAATCGTTTCGTCTATTTATCGATTCTGACAAAATAAAAAGGTCAATTGATGATTTGTCTAAAATTATTAATAATGATTATAAGCACGCCTGTCCAATTTTTGTTTGTGTTTTAAATGGTTCATTTCTTTTTGCAGCAGATTTACTAAGGCGATTTGAACATGAATGTAAAGTATCTTTTATTAAAATTTCATCGTACGAAGGAATTTCATCCACAGGAACTCTAAAGGAACTAATCGGCTTGAATGAGCAAATTAAAGGTAGAGACGTTATTGTGGTAGAAGATATAGTGGATACGGGCAACACTCTTGAAGGAGTATATAAAGAATTGCTTAAACATAATCCAAAATCTGTTCAAACTGCAACCCTTCTTTTTAAGCCGAATGCTTACCAAAAAACAATTGAGGTAAAATACAGTGCATTACAAGTAGGAAATGAATTTCTAGTTGGGTACGGTCTTGACTATAACGGTTTAGGAAGGAATTTAGAAGATATTTATATTATAAACGAAACAAATTAATATGCTAAATATTGTATTATTTGGTCCTCCTGGAGCAGGAAAGGGGACTCAGGCAGAAAATATTAAAGAACATTACCAATTAATTCACTTATCAACAGGTGATATTTTCAGAAAAAATATCAGTGAGTCAACAGAGCTAGGTAAACTTGCCAAGAGTTTCATTAATAAAGGTGAATTAGTCCCGGACGAAGTTACTATTCAAATGCTAGAATCAGAAGTAAATAAATTTAATGATTCCAATGGGTTCATTTTTGATGGGTTTCCGAGGACCACTCAGCAGGCAGATGCATTGGACACGTATCTTCATAGCATAGGTACAGAAGTGACCAAGATGGTTGCATTAAATGTTCCTGAAGAAGAGCTAGTTAAAAGATTATTGAACAGAGGTAAAGAAAGTGGAAGAACTGATGATCAAAATGAAGATGTAATTACCAATAGAATTCAAGTTTATGAGAAAAATACAGCAGTTTTAGCTGATTTTTATCAAGCCCAATCCAAATTTGAAAATGTGAACGGAGTAGGGACGGTTGATGAAGTGACAAACAGAATTTTCAGTGCTATTGACAAATAATCCTTATGTCAAACAGTAATTTTGTTGATTATGTAAAAATCTGTTGTAGATCCGGAAAGGGTGGAGCAGGTTCTAAGCATTTTCATAGAGATAGAACAACAGCTAAAGGAGGCCCTGACGGAGGTGATGGAGGCAGAGGAGGCCATGTTATTTTAAGAGGCAATAAGCAAATTTGGACATTACTTAATTTAAAGTATAGAAAACATATTATAGCTGAACATGGAGACCCTGGTAGTGCTAATTTAAAAACAGGGAAAAATGGCAAGGATGAAATTTTAGAAGTTCCTTTAGGAACGGTTGCTAAGGATGCAGAAACAGGTGAATTTATATGTGAAATAACTTCAGATGGAGAGGAAATAGTATTGTTGCAAGGAGGGAAAGGAGGATTAGGAAATAATCATTTTAAATCATCAACCAACCAGGCACCAAGATATGCTCAGCCAGGAGAATCAGGAAAAGAAGAGTGGAAAATACTAGAGCTAAAAGTCTTAGCTGACGTTGGACTTGTTGGATTTCCAAATGCGGGTAAATCTACTCTCCTTTCAGTGGTTTCAGCAGCTAAACCGGAAATTGCAAATTATCCTTTTACAACTCTTGTCCCTAATCTAGGTATCGTTGCTTATAGAGATCATAAGTCATTTGTAATGGCTGATATTCCCGGTATTATTGAAGGCGCACATAAAGGAAAAGGGCTTGGACATCGTTTTTTAAGGCATATTGAACGTAATGCGGTTTTGTTATTTATGATTCCAGCTGATTCGGATGACATTTTAGAAGAGTATCAAATTTTATTAAATGAATTAGGACAATATAACCCTGATTTATTAGACAAAGAGAGATTACTTGCCATTACAAAATGTGATTTATTGGATGATGAATTAATGACAGAGCTTAAAGGCGAATTCCCAAAAGATGTTAAGGTGGTTTGTATTTCCTCTGTTTCTCAGCAAGGACTAACTGAGTTAAAAGATGAAATTTGGAAACTTATACATTATGAGTTGGATTGAACAATTAGATCATAAACTTATCCTTTTCTTAAATGGTAATAATCAACCCATTTTAGATCAATTCATGTGGTTGGTAAGTGATCCATTATTTGGAGTCCCTTTCTATATTTTTTTTCTTTTTTTAGTTTATAAAACCAGAGGGGCTAAATCTACTTTAGTCATTTTTATTATTACATCTATAGCAGTTGGGTTAACTGATTTCACAGCTCAAAATTTATTTAAGGAAACCATTCAGCGTTACCGGCCAAGTCACCATCTAACTCTATCACAAGATTTGAATTTTGTTTCGGGATACAGAGGTGGACAGTACGGCTTTATTTCCAATCATGCATCTAACATGGCCTGCGTTGCATTTTCAATTTATCTTTATGTAAGAGAGAAGTACCATCATTTGTGGTTGTTCTTTTTGTTTTTTGTTGCCCTCATTTCTTACAGTAGAATCTACTTAGGCGTTCACTATCCTACCGATATTCTAGGTGGATGGATATGGGGTTCGATAATTGCATATTCATTTTATTTCTTTTTTAAAAAAATCATTTTATGAGTTCTCTTTTCGCTGTATTTATTGGTGGTGGGTTAGGTGCTGTTTTTAGATTTCTTAT
>CAZJVX010000021.1:0-17357 GCA_964549345.1 uncultured Flavobacteriales bacterium
CAGAAGAAGTTAAAAATGCATATAGTGAATCTGAAGGGTCATTTACACCAATTTCTAAATCCAAACAAATACTATCGTCAACATAAACACCTACACTAACTGAGTCAACATTTGCATTTTGAGCTGATGAAACAGCAGAACTATCATTCAAAGTAAGTGTTGGAGGAATACTAACCTGACAAGGAAGTGCCGCATACTGTAGCTCTCTTCTCACTTCACCTATCTTCACCCCATTTCGATATTCTTCTACCCTGACTGCAAAAGCATAAAAACCTTGCTGTGTTGGTGCAGCTGTGATTTCTCCAGTACTAGCATCTATGGACATAGCTGGATAATTTGGTGGGCCTCCTATCATATTTGAGGCACTAAATCCAGCTGAAAAAACACAATCTGGATAAAATGGATACGCACCTGAACCTGAGGTTGAATTACTACATGTACCAAAACCAGTTGCTTCATCTAGAGGCGCCACTAATGAGTAAACTAACTGATCTCCATCAGGATCAGTTACAGGATACATAAATTGTTTAATATTGTTAACACAGAAATAAGCATCATTAGGGTAATTTCCAAAATCGGGAGTTGAATTTTGACCTAAACCCGGATCAGGTATGATAGCAAATATGGTGATTCCATCACTGGTTGGAGTAGCTAGATTGGTTGCCAACTGATTTCTACAACATACCTCATATTGTAAGTAGTAACCAAATGTATAATTTGGAAGAGTAACTGAACTTATTGTTTGATATATTTTTTCTTCTATTCTAACTACATTTGGATCTGGAGTATAGCATGGATCTCCCAATGGAACTAAAGAGGCACCTGTTTCGTACAGTGTTTTACAAGTTACTAAGTTATTGGTTCCAATTTGATAGATACCAATGGTAACTTGAGTAGGTAAAGAAATTCCGTTTACATCATCTCTGTATAACCGCAACTGAACATCATAAGAACTTGAAGATGCTCCGTTATTGACCATAGTTACTTTAAAATCACCGCCAGCTAAGTGAGAAGCATTAGCTTGATTTTGGTAATAAATGGTAAGAACAAATAGGAATAAAAAGTGTAATAATTTCTTGATCATTTAGCTCTAAAATTAGGATTGCGAATTTACTTTAATTTATCATTTTTTTCAAATAATTTAGGTATTAAGTAACACACACCTAACTTATATTAATACATTTGACCGATTTAAAAGTAAAAAACAGATCTAACTTCACTTTTCGTAACTTTCTATCACACTTTATCAAATGGAGAAAAATAAAGTAATTGACGTCTACAAAAAACTAATTCTACCTAGATTGATTGAAGAGAAAATGCTCATTCTTCTTAGACAAGGAAAAATTTCTAAATGGTTTTCTGGATTTGGACAAGAAGCCATATCTGTCGGAACTACATGTGCTATGAATGAAGATGAATTCATATTACCAATGCATAGGAATTTAGGTGTTTTTACATCTAGAAATGTAGATTTATACCAACTATTTTGTCAATTTCAAGGAAAGTTAGACGGTTTTACTAAAGGAAGAGATCGATCATTTCATTTTGGCTCAATTCCACATAAAATTGTGGGAATGATATCACATTTAGGTCCACAGCTAGGAATAGCTTGCGGAATAGCTCTTGCCGAAAAATTAGAAAAGACCAATCGATCAGTTCTTGTTTTTTCAGGAGATGGCGGAGCTAGTGAAGGTGACTTTCATGAAGCACTAAATGTAGCATCCGTATGGCAATTACCCGTGATTTTTGTTGTTGAAAACAATCAATGGGGATTATCAACACCATCAAAAGAACAATTTAATTGCAAACAGTTTATTGATAAGGGGATTGGATACGGAATGGAAACAGTGCAAATTGATGGCAACAAAGTGGACGAGGTATTCCAAGCTATTCAAGAAATTAAAGAAAAACAAGAAGTAAAACCGGAACCTTTTCTTGTAGAAGCCATCTCTTTTAGAATGCGTGGTCACGAAGAAGCTTCGGGAACTAAATATTATCCTGAAGGGTTGCAAGAGGAATGGAGTCAAAAGGATCCCATTGCACATTTTGAAGAAAAGATACTAAATGAAAAATTACTTAAAAAGTCTGAAATTGAGGAAATAAAATTGCAATTAAAAAAGAAAATTAATGAGGCATGGAAAAAAGCAGAAAGAGCACCAAAAATAACACCAAATCAATCTGAAGAAATTAAAGACATTTATGCCCCATATCCACAATTGAACGAAATCAAGGAGCACAAAAACAAAAGTGAATTAAGATTAATCGATGCCATAAAAAATGGTATTGATCAAGCACTGGATAAGTTTCCTGAACTAGTCATTATGGGACAAGATATTGCGGAATACGGAGGAGTTTTCAAAGCCACCGAAGGCATGGTGGAGAAATATGGAAAAGACAGGGTAAGAAATACACCATTGTGTGAATCTGCTATTGTTGGAGCAGCCCTTGGACTTTCTATAAAAGGTAAAAAAGCCATAATGGAGATGCAATTTGCCGATTTTGTGACCGTTGGATTTAATCAAATCGTAAACAATTTGGCCAAACTACATTATCGATGGGGTGAAAATGCAGATGTGGTAATTAGGATGCCTACAGGGGCGGGAGTTGGAGCCGGTCCATTTCATTCACAAAGTAATGAAGCTTGGTTTTTTCATACACCAGGCCTAAAAATTGTTTATCCATCAAACCCCTCTGACGCTAAAGGGCTACTGCTAGCTGCTGTAGAAGATCCGAACCCTGTAATGGTTTTTGAACATAAAGCACTCTACAGAAGCTTAAATGGTGAGGTAAGCAACGACTATTACACTACACCAATTGGTAAAGCTAAGCTGGTAGAAGAAGGGCAAGAATTGTCCATCATTACGTATGGCATGGGTGTTCATTGGGCTAAAGCTGCCACAAAAAAGCTTAACGTAAAAGCTGACATTATAGATTTGAGAACTCTTCTTCCCTTAGACAAAGAAAGCATATTTAACTCCGTAAAAAAGACCAATAAAGTGCTTATTTTACATGAAGATTGTCTAACAGGTGGAATTGGAGGCGAACTGTCTGCTTTAATAAACGAATACTGTTTTGAAGATTTAGATGCCCCTGTTCTTCGATGTGCTAGCATGGATACGCCTGTTCCATTTGCAGTTGAATTAGAAAATCAATTCTTACCTTTATCAGAATTAGAAGAAAAAATAGACCAATTAATACGATATTAAATGAAATTTTTAACTGCTTATTTCCTGTTAACTTTTTCTATGAATGCTGTAAGTCAGTTTTATGCCAAAAAGGATCATTTAGAGTATGGATTTAATATTGGAACTTACATTGCCAATAACAATACGAGTATTCTCTATGATGCCAACACTTATGTAGCTACATCTTTAGAAAGTATGTTGAACAGGAATAATCAGAACTTCAAATACACATCGGGAATTAATTTCCTTGATACTCAGTTTGGAGGGATGGGAAATTGGATCATTGACGATGCTGCTGTCCCAGCAGAAATGAGCTACAGTCCTGGTTTTTTGGTTGGACTACATGTGGGTAAGCATCACCCCAAATTTAAATATTACTTAGATTACAATTTGGCTGATATCAATGTTACTGGCACATCTCAAGTCATTGATGCAATATACAGCCCTGGTGATGCTAATTTCACATCTCCGGTTATAATATCCATAAGGGGTAGAGAAAGACGAAATTTATTTAATCTTGGTTTAGTATTGGATTTTATCAATGAAGAAGATTTTCACTTAGGCATTCCTTTTGAATTCCAACTTAATCAGGTCACATTGATCAATAATGAAATATATTTAGATGGTGTCAATCAAGCTCATAACGTAAATCATATACCTGCCAACCTCACTAATACAACTGGAAACAACAACCCTGGAGGCTTTGGGTTTGGTGGAGGAAGTGGACTCATACTTACTTTGGATATGGCAGAAAACATTATGGTATCATTTGGATATCAGGGCTATTTTGCTCAATCAAATTTCTCAGTAAACCTAAACCATTGGGGGTTACAACACGCTGCCTTTGCAAGAATGATTTGGATGAAAGAATAATATGATTAGATCCTTTTTTCTAATAAAAGTCTTATTTTTTCTTTGCACAAACCCATCATACGCCAAATCTCATGAGGATTCAACCAACACAATAAAAAAAGTCATCAATATTGGTGTTCCGTCAGCAGCAATTATTTCATTAGTTGGCATCAATGAAGTATGGTATAAAAATTACGCAAGATCAGATTTTCATTTTTTTGATGATCTTAAGGAATGGAACGGAATGGATAAAGTAGGTCATGCATGTACGTCTTATCATCTCAATAAAGTTAGTCACACCTTGTTCGAAAAAAATCACATCAAAAACCCTCTTTTAAAAAGCTCTATTTACACTTTTGGATACATGCTAGGAGTTGAATTGTTAGACGGTTACTCAACAGAATGGGGCTTTTCCATCTATGATGTTATTGGAAATGGGCTTGGGACCTTCCTTTACAGCTTTCAAGAATCTAAACTTAATAGTCAACCCTTTAAAATCAAGTTTTCTTCCGCTAAAACACCATATGCAACATGTAGACCCTCCTTGCTAGGTGAAAATAGACTACAACAAATTTTCAAAGATTATAATGGCCAAACATATTGGGTCACATTTAATTACAATGAATTGAGTAATAAAAAAATTAAACTTTTTGATTATGTGGATTTTGCCGTTGGATACAGTATAGATGGTTTTACTGGTGGACATAATAACCCAGAAATTGAATCTTGTAATTGTGTAATAAGTGAATGTAATAACCTAACAAGGACTTCTCAATTTATATTCAGTTTAGACCTAAACACATCAAAAATTAAAAAAAACCACCCTATGCTCGGGAAATTTCTTTTTCCATTTGATATCATTAAAATACCTTTCCCCGCTTTTATTCTTAATAACTCAAAAAATTTTAAATTAATATACTTTTAAAGTTTGTTTTAAAATTTGTTAATATATAGATAAAGTAATCAGCTGATCTTTGCCAAATAATCAATAATGGTAATGTCTATGGAAGAGGTTATTAAACTTAAGAAGTATCATAATCATCTAATGAATAAAATTTATAAACTTCCTTATTCAAGTATTCATTTTAAGGCTCTATTAACTTCCCATGCATCTGATGTATGGCTAAAAATAGAGCAGCTTGAAAACAAAATAAAATAATTTATTTTTATGATTATCTTCGTTTTAAAGACGAATAATAATGGAATTTGAAACCATACTCTCCTTAGGCGGAACATTAATTATGCTTATTGCGCTGCAAGCAGTTTTAGGGTTTGATAACTTGTTGTACATTGCTTTAGAATCCAAAAAAGCTCCAGCTGATCAACAAGTTAGGGTCAGAAAAATTGGGATTGGAATTGCCATCATTTTGAGATTACTTCTTTTATTTATTCTCATTAATCTCATTGCCTCATTTGAAGAACCCTTTTTAAATTTTTCAAATTCTTATGTTTCAGCACAAATGAACTTAGAAAGTTTAATCATTTTGTTAGGTGGTATATTTATTCTTTACACTTCGATTAAAGAAATTTGGCACATGATTACGTTCGAATACACAGAAACCTCAACCCAAAAAGTAAGTACAAATAAGGCTATTTTTATGATTGTGTTCATGAATTTAGTTTTCTCTTTTGATTCCATTTTAAGTGCTATGGCACTTACGGAAAACAATTGGATCATTGCAATTGCTATCATAACGGGTGGAATATTGATGATTGTAGCTTCAAACAAAGTAGCTGAATTTTTACAAAAAAACAGGATGTATGAGGTGCTAGGATTATTTATCCTTTTTTTGGTAGGAATCATGCTAATTTCGGATGGTGGACATCAAGCTCATCTCAAAATTTTTGGACACGCTATTAGCGCGATGAATAAAATTACATTCTACTTTATATTAGTGATTTTAATCCTTGTTGATGTAGTACAAACTGCCTATCAAAAAAATATTCTTAAGGGTAAAAGTTAATTCAAATCTCATTCGTTAAATTTGAATATGAGAATTGTTTTTTCATTAGTCCTTATATTATGCAACTTCACACTATCAAGCCAACAAAGTGGGTTTATTTTAATTGAAAATAAAGGACAATGGCATCGTGATGTTTTATTCAAAACAGATTTAAAAAACGGACATCTTTATACTACCAAAAGTGGATTTGTTTATGATTTTTATGATGAAAAAAAACTATCAGATTTTTATGAAAATCACTATAATAATTTCCATTTATCAAAGAATAAAAAATTGAAAAAACATGCTTACCGTGTTCAATTTAAGAATAGTGATTTTTCAACCGTAATAAAAAATCAGCCTACAAAACATACATTCAATTACTTCAAGGGTAATAAAAATTCATGGAAATCAAATGTAAAAGGTTATCATCAAATAACTTACAAAAATGTATATCCTGAAATTGACATCCAATTATATACTAAACTCATTCACTTAAAGTATGACCTCATTGTTAAACCGGGTGGAGATCCTAATCAAATAAAGTGGTTTTACAAAGGAATTGATGACATTTCCATAAAAAGGGAAAGACTTCATATATACACTTCTGTGAATCATGTAATTGAGGATAAACCGTATGCATATCAGCTTATAAATGGAGAAAAGAAAGAAATTGAATGTCATTATAAACTGCAGGAGCATACTTTATCTTTTGAATTCCCCTTAGGATATGACAAAAATCATGAATTAATAATAGATCCTACCCTTATTTTCTCCACTTTTTCAGGATCCTATTCGAACAATTTTGGCTACACTGCCACATTTGATTCAGATGGATTTCTCTATTCAGGAAGTAGTGTATTTGGAAGTCAATACCCAACTACTCTTGGAGCATATAATATAAATTTTATGGGGGGCGATGTGGATATTGGTTTAAGTAAATTTGACACCACAGGTTCTTTTTTAATTTATTCTACCTACTTAGGCGGTAGTAGCGAGGAATTACCTCACAGCATAATCGTTAACAATATGGATGAATTATTCATATTAGGGACCACATCTTCAAATGACTTTCCGACTACTACTAACAGTTATGACACCAGTTTCAATGGTGGAACTCCTTTAGATATGTCTAATGGATTAGGAATAAATTACATAAATGGATCCGATATTTTTGTTTCAAAAATCAGTGCAGACGGAGCAAATTTAATGGGATCAACTTACATCGGAGGAAGTGGAAATGACGGTTTAAATAGAACATCAGCAACAGCTTCGGATGACACATTAAGGTATAACTATGCAGATGAAATTAGAGGAGAAATTGAAATTGATCTAAATAACAACATCTATGTAGGAACCTGTACTCAATCAACAGATTTCCCTACTACAAATAATTCCTTCCAAGGCAACTTCGGAGGAGGTAGTTTAGATGGATGTCTTTTTAAGCTAGACAATAAACTGCAAAACTTAGTCTGGTCTACCTACATTGGAGGAGAAAGGTTTGATGCCGTTTATTCTATTGCCCTAAATGATTCGCTGGATGTAACCGTGTCTGGTGGGACTAATTCATTGCAATTCCCTACTACAGCTTCTGCAATTCAACCCAATTTTCAAGGAGGAAGATGTGACGGATTTGTGTCTGAAATAAAACATAACGGAAACCAATTACTACACTCAACCTATTATGGATCAAATGAATACGATCAGGTTTACTTTGTGGATTTAGATAGAAACCAAAATAAATATGTTTTTGGCCAAACGGAAAAGCAAGATTCTTCCTTTATAAATAATGCCCAATGGAGTATTCCAGGAAGTGGTCAATTCGTAAGTAAATTCACTTTTGATTTAAGTAGTAGAATCTACTCCACTGTTTTTGGTTCGGGAAATGGCATAAACATATCTCCTACTGCCTTTTTGGTTGACCTATGCAATAAAATGTATTTAGCTGGGTGGGGTGGAACAATTAACCAATTCCCAACGTATTCAAACAATGCGGGATTTACCAATAATATGCCTATTTCAAGCGATGCATTTCAAAGCACAACAGATTCAAGTGATTTTTACATCATGGTACTAGAAGATGATGCTTCTGGATTAGTTTACGGATCCTATTTTGGGGGTTCTAGTTCTTCCGAGCATGTAGACGGAGGCACATCTCGATTTGATAGAAAAGGGAAAATATATCAAGCAGTCTGTGCTGGTTGTGGCAATAATTCAGATCTGCCCATATACCCCACTAATGTGGTTTCTGCAACCAACAATAGCTCATGTAATCTTGGTGTATTTAAAATGGAATTTGATCTTCCTTTTGTACTTGCAGACTTTGAAACACCGCCAATTGGGTGTGAACCTCAAACCCATCAGTTTAATAATACGAGCGTACACAACAATAGTAGCATCTTTAACTGGGATTTTGGAGATGGTTCATCTAGTAATTTAGAAAACCCATCTCACACCTTTCAACAAGCAGGCACATATGATGTACAACTGGTAATAAGTGATACAGCAGCCTGTAACTTCAGTGATACGGTAGTAAAACAAATCATAGTAATCGGAGATACTTCCTATCATATTGGTAATGTAGATTTATGCTTGGGAGAATCCATCCAAATTGGAATAATGCCTAATCCAGACACCTCTTTTAACTATCAATGGATACCCCCTCAGTTCTTAAGTGATTCTAGTGTTTCTAATCCATTTGCCAATCCAGTTTCCTCAACTACATACTCCTTACTCATAAGCAATGGAATTTGTACGGATACCGCTACACAACAAATTAATATCATCAACCCAACAGCGACCATACCAAACTCATACACGCTATGTGATTACGATGATATTATTAATCTTTCTGCAAGCAATTTAGACCCCAATAGTCAAATAATATGGTCTACTTCATCCTTGTTTTTAGACACACTAAATAATGCAAATACGAACTCCATAAGTGTGTCTCCTAACCAAGACACATGGTATTACATAAAAGTCAAAAACGGAAATTGTAACTTTATTGATAGTACCCTAGTAAATGTATCCATAGGTTCCCTTCAAATTATCGGAGATAGTATTTTGTGTTATGGAGACTCGATGCTATTAATAGCCGAAACTTTTCAACATCCTGATTCCGTAAATTTTACATTTAGTCCGGACAGTATTTCTTTATCAAATTTTCAAAATGATTCCGTATGGTTTTTGTTTACTGAAAACAATACCATTTTTGTTACCGTGAGTGACCCCATTTCTGGTTGTACACTTACTGATTCAATATACATCTCAGTCGATTCTCTTCCCTATTTAAATTTGATTACTAGTTGCACTTTTCCTATTATTTCTGCAGGTGGCAGCTCACAATTAAATGTCACACCTAATGGCTACCAATATTTTTGGCAACCAAGTAGTACTCTTGATAATCCATCGGTTCAAAACCCGATAGCTAGTCCTGTGATTTCAACCTGGTATACCGTAAATGTAAATAGCAATACCTGTACCAAATCAGATTCTATATTAATTGAAGTTTTTGAGCTTACTTGTGGACCACCGGATGTATTTGTACCCAATTCTTTTAGCCCCAATAATGATCAAAATAATGATGTGTTTAGGGTTAGAGGGAATTACGTTTCGGAATCAAATTTTATACTCCGAATTTTTGATAGACTGGGAAACTTGGTATTTGAATCCAATGATCAATCTGTAGGCTGGGATGGGTTTTACAAAGATAGAGCATGTGACCCTGGAGTATTCGTATATTATTTGGAGCTTGATTGCCTGGATGGCCAACGATATTTCAAAAAAGGAAATGTGACACTTTTAAAATGAGTAAAAAACGATTCATCATAAGTCTTATAATTTTAATGGGTTCTCACATTAACATCTACAAGTCTCAGGATCTCCACTTTTCCATGTACCCATTATCTCCTCTTAATATTAACCCTGCTTTGACTGGAAATTTTATTGGAGATTTAAGAGCTAATTCTATTCACAGGAGTCAATGGTCTGCAGTAACCGTTCCTTATAGTACGTACTCGATATCCTCTGATTTTAAAACAAATAAAAAGGTTCCTTTAGGGATATTAATAAATCAAGATAGAGCTGGAGATTCACAATTCAATACGTTCCAAATGAATTTGAGTAGTGCTTTTAATCTTATTCAAGATTCTACTCAACAACTTAGAGTTGGATTTCAGTCTGGTATAACCAGCAGAGGAATACAATCTAATAACATTACAATGGACGCGCAATATAATGGGGCACAATTTGATCCAAACCTACCTACAAACGAAACTTTTCAAAACTACAATCGAATTTATGGCAATTTGAATATGGGCATAAACTACCAATGTCATTTTAAAAATCATTTCATTCAATTTGATGTAAGTTGTTTTAATCTAAACCAAAGTAACCAAACTTTTTTTGGTGCTACACCTCCAGTCTCGTTGGACTTAAAGTGGTTTAATAGAATTAATCATCGTTTATTGATCAATGATTTTTTCACTTTATCCAATTCTATTTTATTTACCAATCAAGGACCACATCAAGAATTGTTAGTTGGTTCAGAAATTCAATATACACTTGCCGAATTAAGCTTTTTAAAAAGAGCCATATGGTCTGGAATTTATTATCGTTCTAATGATGCTGTATTTTTATCAAGTGGTGTTATTTATGACGCTTGGAAAATCGGTCTAGCTTATGACATTAATTTTTCAAAATTGGTTCCAGCTTCCAATAATAGAGGGAGTTTTGAAATTGCTCTGTGCTATGTGTTAAGAAAGAAAATGAAATTTGTATCTCCCATATTTATATGTCCAGATTATTTGTAATATATGTACTCGCTTATTTGATCTGTTTTGTACCAAAAAATTCCTTGAGTCAAAACACAGATGTTATGGTTGACTTAGGAGTAAATGCCTATCAAAAGAATGATTTTGGAAAGGCTCACCTACTATTCAAAAAGGCAATTAAAATTGATTCTTCTAACCTAAAGTTACAATTTTACTACGGACTTACCTTGTTAAAACTGCACGATTACAATTATGCAAAATACTACTTGAAAAAAGTGGTTCAAAAAGATCCATCTGGTAGAATATTTCCCGAAGCAAGTTACTACATGGGTATTCTACATAAATTAGATCATGAGTACGATAAGGCCATAAAGGAATTTAAAAAATCAAAAGCTCATTTTATTACAGATAAAAAAAGTTACTACTATAAAAAATCTTCAAGAGAAATAAATTCTTCAATCTATGCCTTGAGACATCAAAATGACGTTGCAGACGTACAGGTTTTTCAAGCTCACGGAAATGTGAATGGAAATAATGCAGAGTTTGCCGGGTTTGAACAAGATGGAGAATTATACTTTACGGCGGTAAAAGAAGAGAAATACGCAAAAATTTATAAGCTTAATAGGAACAATGAGATTCAGGAATTAGATGCAATTATAAATCATCCACTGTATCATAATGCTAATGGTGCGTTCTCTAGTAACAAACAACATTTTCTGTTTTCTAGGTGTGATACGATTGGACATTGCAAAATAATGTACACCAAAAAAATAAAAGACAAATGGATTGAGCCAGTAGAATACAACAGCGAAATAAATATTGGAGCACATAATATAACTGAACCTCATTTTTCTACAGTCAATGGAATTAATTACTTGTTTTTTTGTAGCGATAAAAAGGGATTTGGAAAACTAGACATTTGGTACGCTGAAATCTTAGATGACATGTCCATAGGAAAGGTGGTTAATGCCGGCAAAAATGTGAATAGTCCTGACCACGACATTACTCCTTTCTTCCACGAACCATCCAATCAACTTTTTTACAGTTCTACTTGGCAGAACGGATTTGGTGGGTTTGATATTTTCTCAAGCCATTGGAATGACTCGATTTTTGAACCTTCTTTAAATTTGGGGCAGCCAATTAATTCTTCTTGGAATGATACTTATTTCTGGATAAATGAATTTGGGAAACATGGGTACTTTTCATCTAACAGAGAGGGTAGCAAATACGATAGCATAAAACATTGCTGTCCTGACTTATGGGAATTTAAAACAAGGAAGCCCATTGTCAAAAAAGAAGTTATAGATACCTCCATGAGCTCCAGAGAAATATTTAAACACAAAACCGGAATTACGCTCCCATTAGCACTGTACTTTCATAATGATGAACCCTCCCCCAAAAGTTTAGATACAGTTGTTTCTGTTGCATATCCAGAAACATATCAAAAATACATCTCGCTAAAGCCAGAATATATTCGTGAATTTTCAGCTAAAAACTCAAAAGAGAATAGAAAATTAGCTATTGATCAAATTGAATATTTCTTTAATGAATATGTGGATAACGGTCTTGAAAAATTAAATCGGTTTACCTTTCAACTGAATTCTTTACTCAACGAATATCATACTGTAGAGATTACCATCAAAGGATTTGCCAGTCCACTAGCAAAATCAAATTATAATTCAAATCTTTCAAAAAGGAGGATTAGTAGTCTAATAAATTATTTTCAACAAACTGATAATGGAAAATTCCAAGAATTCATAGACCAAAAAAGATTGATTATTCATGCCGCTCCGTTTGGTGAATCTAACGCTAACCAATCTACAAACGATGATGTAAAAAACACTAAAGAATCGATATACAGTCCCAAGGCTGCATTAGAAAGAAGAATAGAAATACAGGATGTAATTTTTCATGAATAATAAATTAATGTTAAATTTTTAATTTCTTGGCACTTTTATATTAAACAAATACTTGTAAGCTCCATTTTTATTTAATTTTATTCAAAAGCTATTAATATGTTAAGTAACATTAATATCAAAAAAGAACTTGAATTAGTTCAATCCAAACAAGAAAACCAACTGTTAGAATTGGTAAATGATCAGCTTTTAAATGATCAAAAAATAGAGATTTCTATCAAAAAGAATCTTAACCAATGTGCTTCTACAAATTACAATCCAGATTTAGTGGATTACAACATTAAAGACGTGTATGATATTGATGCTATAAAATCAATTGCCGTTAAATACAGGCTACGATTCTTACCCACAAAATACTTCAAAAACGAAATACCTCAAGAAGCTATTTTCAAAACAAAAAATTTAGAGAAAAAAAATAATACCAGCATTAAGAACTTTCACATATTAGCACCTGCAACTTCATTTGATCTAGAGGATGTAAATAAGGATCCTCTGTTGTTTGCACCACTAAGCAATGGCAAATATCTTCTAATACACCAATGGGGAACTGATTTATCGTGGTTCAAAAGACTTACAGCAATACCTTTAAAAAGTTTAGAAACTATGCTTATTTCGGTTGGAGTTATCGCTTTTTTAATCGCAACGATCACCCCCACCTGGCTTATTTTAAATAGTGCCGAAATTGATATGGGTTATTTTGGATATCATAGAATGGCGTGGTTTATGTACGCTTACATTTTAATATGTTCTATTACCACCTTTATATGTTTTTCCCAAAATATTTACCCTAGTGAATACCAATGGAATAAAAAAACTTACAATTAAAGCTTTCCAAGGCAAATTTTTAGCCTAATTATTTTCTTCACAGATTCGTTTACTTCCTTTTTGAAAGTGTCATCTATCCGCATTTGTGTCAATATATCAAATAGCACTTGTTTCTCATCTACTGGCATTAACAATTGATCACACCCTGCTTGAGCCGCTCTCAAACCGCATTGATCTACGTTTACGACCCCGCCCATATTCATTGCATCTGTAATAACAAGTCCCTTGAACTGAAGTGAGTCTTTTAGTAGATCCGTTACGATCTTTCTTGAGCAAGTTGAAGGCATATCTTCGGTGTCAAATTCCAAATTATTTTTAATAGCTAAGTGGGCCACCATTATGGATGCAACTCCGTGACCAATCATCGGACTATAATTTTTAACCTCCTTCATTTCACCATCTATGTACACTAATTTTTTATGCGTATCCCCTACTACAAATCCGTGACCTGGAAAGTGCTTAGCAGTAGCAGCAACCTGATGATCTTGAGTAACACTGATAAATGCTTTTGAAAAATTAATGACCGTATCCATATCCAAACCAAAGCTTCTGTTGCTGACTACTTTATTTGGTGAGGCATCTATAACAGGCGCAAAATTTTGATTAATACCAATTTCATTTAGGTCTTCCGAAATTATTTTGGTGAAATAACGAACACTGTCCAGATGCTTAATGGTATTGGTTTTTGGAACCGTCCTAGTACCTTGTATTTTTCTATTGACAAGGGTAGGTTCTGCATCAGCACTGTAAATTAAGGGTAAAAAACCATGAATTTTCATCAAACTATCGTAGTACTTCACCTCAGATGTAAAACCTGACTTAGTCCCGTTAAGTAATAATATTCCTCCTATCCACCCTTTTGAGGCTAACTCAGTTACATGTGCTGTTGATTTTCCTAACCTTCCTGTAGCAGGAACAATCATTTGCCCCACTCTTAAGGTATCATTCATTTGCTTAAAAACAGCTTCTACTTTTTCATCTAGGTTAGTATTTTCAATTAAAAAATCTGCTAAGGTAAATACCGTATCTAGGTTCGAATCACTAACCAATTCTTCTACAGATGAATTGGTGTTTTTAGGAGATTGAGTATGACAGGAATTAAAAAATAAACCAATAAACAATAGCACAAAAACTCTCATATTTCTTTTTTTATCAAATATAAATTGGGTAATGAAATGCTTTGTAAAAAACAGATATTATTCTCCATATATAATTGTTGAAAGGAAATAATTACATTTGCTCAAATTAAAAATGAAGATGAAATTAAAGTTCGTTTTATCCCTCTATTTATCTGCAGCGTTATCTCATGCTCAGACTGTTCTTTTGAACGAATCCTTTAATAATGGATTGCCCGGCAACTGGACACTAATTGATGGTGATATGGCCACGGCAAATAGTGATGTAACCGTTTCACACTTATCAGGTTCTTTTCATTTACTTGAGGATATAGACTCTACAGGAATTGGGGATTCAGCTCTTTTAGCTACATCATGGTTTGACAATGATACTACACCTGCTAGTAATTACCTCATTACACCTGCTGTTACTTTTCCCACTGATGGTAATTATCTTCAATTTCAAGCGAAGTCATATGACGGATCTTTCCCCGATGGCTTAGAGATTTTTTATACCACTGATGTCAATTTACTGGATAGTGTAAACGCCTCGAATAATCTATTTGACACTATTGCAGTACCACCACATTGGACAAACTTTAGTGTGAAAATGGATTCACTGCCTTTGAATTCACCTGTATACCTCGTTTTTAGGCATTATGCAGATGATCAATTCATTCTCGGAATAGATAACATAAATGTGATTACCGGTGATTTAACTACGATCGAATCTTCTAGTAATTCTGCTACTTTTTTATATCCAAATCCATCGAATGGACAGATACAGGTTAATGGAATTGAAATGAACGAAAAAATCCAAATCACATCTATCTCAGGCCAAGTAATTTGGAAAGGGATGGCATCGTCTTTAAATGAAATCAACTTTAACAAAGGAGTTTACATGCTAAACTCAGCCAACTACTCCACTTGTTTCATTGTGGAATAATGAAATAAAGAAAGGATAGTTTTTAAAAATTTGTTAAAAAAAGCATCCATATCATATTTAAAATCGTTTTTGGAATAACATTTGTTTATGTTTGAAAAGGCCTAGATTTATGAAAAAATTATTACTATTTAACTTATTATTTTCAACTATAATTTCTTTTGGGCAACAAAAGTTGGAATTTAAAATTGAAGGATTACAAGATACCACCGTATACTTAGCTCGGTATTTTGGTGAAAAACTATATTACGCAGACACTTCATCTTCTAATAACGAACGCGTAGTATTCAATTCAAAAACTTTAGTGGGGGGTGTGTATGCAGTGGTTTGCCCAGGATCGAAATATTTTGAATTTATAGTAACCGAAGAGGACGTGGTGATGGAAACAGATCTAAACGATTTTGCGGGAAAGATGAACGTGAAAAAATCGGAAAACAACAAAGTATTTTACAACTACATCAATTACTTAGGAACCAAAAAGAAAGAAGCGGCTATGCTTCAAGGAGCAAAGAATAAAGACAAAATGGCTGCTCTTGACAAGGAAGTTAAAACATATCAAAAAGAACAAATTTTTGATCAATCCCATCTTTTTGGAGCTAAAGTATTAGCCATGTCGATTGATCCCATTATTCCAGCTGATTATCAATCCAATGATACGTTACGGTATAGATATTTTTTAGACCATTACTGGGACAACATAGATGTAACAGATAAACGAATTGTACACACCCCTGTGTATCACAATAAATTAAATCACTTCTTTAAGAAAATGATACCACAGCATCCTGATACGATTTGTAAATATGCGCATAAGCTAATTGACCAAATGGATCCAGAATCGGACCTGTTTAAGTACACCGTGCATTACGTTACATACAATTACGAAACATCTAATATCATGGGGATGGATGCGGTTTTTGTATGCATGGCTCAAAAATATTACTGTCCTGCAGATGAAAGTGGAGCCTTTTGGTTAGACTCTACCAAATTGGTTGACTTGTGTGAAAAGGCCAATAAGCTAGAACCTCTGTTAATGGGAAAAAAAGCTCCTAGAATTATACTGGCTGACACATCAGAACAAAACTGGGTAGACTTTTACAAATTGCCTCAAAAATATAATCTGCTGATTTTTTGGGATCCTGATTGTGGTCATTGTAAAAAACAAATACCTAAACTACAAAAACTGTACATTGAGCTTAAAGAAAAGAATGTAGACGTAGAATTTATAGGATACGGCACAAATTTGGAAAATGAAGATTGGAAAAAATTCATCAAAAACAAAAAACTAAATTGGGTTAACTTATCTGATTTCCCAGATGCAAACGAAAATCCTACCACCTATTTATTTGAGAAAAGAGTAACCGATTTAAAAAGTTTGAACTTCAGAAAAACATATGATATTTTCAGCACTCCTCAGGTGTATTTGGTTAATAAAAATAAAGAAATTATAGGAAAACAACTAGATGCATTAACCGTAGCTAAAATGATGGAGCATTTAGAAAATGTGAAATTGGATTATCTACCTGTACTGGAAGAAGAAGCTAAAAAAGAAGCAGAAAAAAAGAAAAAGCAACAAGAAAAAGCAAACGAAGATTAATTTGGCCCAATACTTGTAACAGGAAAATTATAATTCGTAACATTTTATATATTTGATGTCTAATAAAAACAACCCACAATGAAAAAATCAATCTTTACACTAAGTTTATTTTTTGCAGCGTTATTCGCTTTCAATTATACCCAAGCTCAAGTAGCTGTTGGAGAAGAAAAAGCAGCCAAAATTTCATTTGACAAGTCAACTCATGA
>CAZJVX010000022.1:0-16662 GCA_964549345.1 uncultured Flavobacteriales bacterium
GCTGCTTCTTTCTCCCTTGTTGCTGCATTAATCTTATTCATTGATGCTTTAACTAACTCATCAGGGTTAATATCTGTAATTAAAGTCTTTACAATTTTATACCCGTATTGTTCCATCTGTGCTGAAATATTATCTCTTACTGCGATAGCTATGTCATCTTTTTTAGCAAAGACGTCATCTAAAGGTAATTTTGGAACTTCAGCCCTAACTTCATCAAAAATATAGGAGGCAATCTGACCGTGCGGATCTTCTAATTCGTAAAATGCTTCATAAACTTTATTATTGATAATACGGTACTGTACAGAAATCTTTAGGATTACAAAAACATCATCATTTGTTTTGGTTTCTACATCTACATCTAATTGTTGAATTTTCAAGTTTTCTTTTGATGCTACAGATTCTAAGATAGGTATTCTAAGCTTGAAGCCAGGGCGGGCTATTCTATTAAATTTCCCTAATCGCTGAATTACCCATGATTGCCTTTCAGGAATAATCATTATGGACCTTAATATAAAGTAGCTTACAAATACGTAAAATAAAATTGGAATAAAATCAACAGAGTACATCGAAAAAATATTTTCTTCAATATAGTAAAATTATGGGTTAATCACACCATGTGAAATTTTTCTAAAATCTTCAATTTTTCCAAAACTATGTTCATTGATACTAATGGATGTTTCTGAATTTACCTTGCCAATAATTTCAAATGGTACGTTAAAGTTTTTACATATGGCTTCAATCTGAGCTAATTTCTCTCTAACAGTTGTAACTACAACTCTTCCTTGAGCTTCTCCAAAAAGAAAAGCATCTTTTCTTATTGATTCATTGGTTTTAATATTAAAACCTAAATTAGAGTATAATCCCATTTCAACTAAGGATACAAAAAGACCGCCATCAGCACAATCATGAGCAGCATTTATGGTATTTTGCTTGATCAATGAACTTATACAATGATGTAATTGATGTTCTTCTACAAGATCAAAGTAAGGAGTAGGAGAAGCATCAACTTTATGGTATTTTACTAAATATTCAGAAGATGCAATATCGTTCACTGATTTACCAATAAGCATTATCAAGTCATCGCTTGATTTAAAATCTAAGCTCATGATATTTTTTACATCTTCTAATATGCCTATCATACCAATAGTCGGTGTTGGGAATACAGGCACTTCATTACCATCTATCACCGATTGATTATAAAAACTTACATTGCCTCCTGTTACAGGTGTAGAGTACTGCCTGCATGCTTTTGACATACCTTTAATAGCTCCTACAAATTGCCAATAAGATTCAGGATGGTATGGATTCCCAAAATTTAAACAATTTGTGACAGCCGAAGGAGCACCTCCACTAACAACAATGTTTCTTGCTGCTTCAGACACAGCTATCGCGGTCCCCACTTCAGGATCAGCGTGAACATATCTTGAATTACAATCCACTGACATGGCAATTCCTTTATTTGTTCCTTTAACTAACGCCACCCCAGCGTCAGAAGGATGGTTTGTAGAAACATTATTTGTACCTACCATACTATCATATTGTTCATATACCCATCTTTTGGAGGCGATATTAGGTTGACTAAATAAAAATGTAGCTACTTCTCTTAAATCTTTTGGTTCTTCAATATCATTAATATTAAATTCCTTGTACTCTTTAAAATAAGAGGGTTCACTATACGCTCTATCGTAAATTGGGGCACCACCACCTAGGACCAGTGATGACGGAGGTACTTGTGCAACTTTTTCTCCATTTTGATAAAAATTTAATTCATCTTTTTCCGTAACCTCTCCGATTTTCTCACAATTCAAATCCCATTTGTCAAATATTTCTTTTACTCTTTCTTCCTCTCCTTTTTTAACTACTACTAACATTCGCTCTTGAGACTCAGAAAGTAAAATTTCCCAATCTTTCATATCTTTTTGTCTAGTTGGAACCTTATCTAAGTCAATGTTCATCCCAACTCCTCCCGCAGCACTCATTTCAGATGTTGAACATGTTATTCCAGCTGCACCCATGTCTTGCATACCCACTATGATATCTGTCTTGGCTAATTCTAGACTAGCTTCCAAAAGAAGCTTTTCCTGGAACGGATCTCCAACTTGAACTGCTGGAAGGTCATCCATGGATTCTTCCGTAATGTCTTTAGAAGCAAAGGCTGCTCCGTGAATACCGTCTTTTCCAGTTGAAGAACCCACAATGAATACCGGATTTCCTGGTCCTGCTGCCCTAGCCGAAATGAGGTGATCCGTGTTCATAATGCCAGCTGAAAAGGCATTAACCAATGGGTTTTGATCATAGCTTTTATCAAAAAAAACCTCTCCAGACAATACCGGAACTCCAAATGAATTGCCATAGTCTCCAATTCCTTTCACCACTCCTTTTAATAGCCACTTTGTTCTATCATTACTATATTCTCCAAAACGCAATGAGTTCATTTGTGCAATTGGTCTTGCACCCATGGTGAAAATATCTCGGTTAATCCCACCTACACCCGTAGCAGCACCTTGATAAGGTTCCAAAGCACTAGGATGATTATGAGATTCTATTTTGAATGCACAGGCAAGTCCATCTCCAATATCAACTAAACCTGCGTTCTCCTCACCCGCTTTCACCAACATGTGTGGACCATCCTTAGGGAGGGTTTTTAACCACTTAATTGAATTTTTATAAGAACAATGCTCAGACCACATTACGGAGTAAATACTTAACTCAGTGAAATTGGGTTTACGGTCAAGTATCTCACAAATTTTATGAAACTCAGCTTCTAGTAATCCTAGTTCTACGGCTTGTTCAACAGTGGCGTAATTATTCATTGTATTTATTTTAAAACGGAACAAAAATAATTAAACTTATATGAGCAACTACTAAATTTTACATCATTTACTAACATATGTTAGCGGTTTTCAATTATTTTACTAAAATGAAAAAATTGAAGTATTGATTTTAGCCGTAATTTATCTGTTATGTTCATTTTACCTTATAAGAAAATGGAGAGTTTTTAGATTTGAAAATATTTCAAATATTCAACTTTCATTGGCCTTTGTAACAAAACTTTTTGGTGCATTTATCTTATATTATGTGTACACTGAAATTTACCGGGACAGACAGACGGCTGACATTTTTAAATTTTATGATGACAGCCTTGCTTTAACACAAGTATTTTTTGATTCCCCTTCAGACTTCATTAAAATCATAATTGGTATACATGAAGATCATTTTCTGATGGACTATTTTATTAATATGAATCATTGGGATAATAGCTACGAATCTGTGATAACAAATGAATCCAGAGTAGTAATAAAAATATGTGCTATCATCAATTTAATCAGTTTAAACAATTATGTTGTAAACGTGATTATTTTTAACATGCTGGGCTATATTGGAATAATACTGACAATTAGAAGTCTAGCTTTATTGTATCCTTCGAAATACATAACACACCTATTCTGGAGTATTATACTTTTTCCATCTATATTTATATGGAGTGCCGGTGTTTTGAAAGAACCTCTAATTTTACTAGGTATAGGAATGTTTCTTTTTGGCATCTTATCCATCCACAAAAAGAGAGAAAAAAAATGGTTTAATTGGGTCTTATTAGGTCTTGGATTAGTTATCCTACTAAAGGTTAAATTTTATATTTTTTGCTGTATACTTCCAACCGTAATATTGTTTACCTTAAGTACTGTAAAACAATATAAACCATTACCATTATTGTCAAGTATTTATTTAACAGTTCTACTAGTCATCCTTGCTTTACACCTTTATAACTTTGGGTATGATCCCATAGAATTAATATCCATTAAACAGCAGGATTTCACGAATCTTGCTACATTCTATCGAGCTGGAAGCTATTTTGAAATTCCACTTGTAAATAGCAGTTTCCTTGATTTTTTAGCAGCAATTCCAATGGGTTTATTGAATGGTCTATTTAGACCATTACCATGGGATATACAAAAAACAATACATATTCTTCCTTTTATAGAAAGTGCCTTGATTTTGGCATTAATCTCTATCATTTTTTTTCGTTTTGTTTCCCAAAAAATACATCTAAAAGGAAAAGACAACATGTACATATTAGGCTTTTCATCATTTACTTTATTACTGTATACATTAATTGGGATAACTACACCTGTTATAGGTGCATTAGTTCGGTACAAAATCCCCGGTACGTTATTTTTAATTTTAAGTATTTATATTTTACACCTTCATAATTTAAAACATGAAAAAAAATAGCTTAATCTTCATATTTGTTGTGATCCATTTGCTTACCGGATGTATTTCGAAAGAAAATGTAGAATTGATTGTACATAATGGTAAAATTTATTCTTTGGATATGAGTGAAAATATTCATGAAGCTGTTGCAATCCAAAATGGAAAAATTATAAGCCTTGGAAAAAACAATCAAATTTTAAACAAATACCAATCAAGCAACAAAATAGATCTAAAAGGTAATGTAGTATATCCAGGATTTATTGATGCACATTGTCATCTGTTAAGCTATGGATTGCAAAAACAACAAGTTGATCTAACATCATGTCATTCATTTAATGAGGTAATAGAAAAGTTGAAAAAATTTGCAAATGAAAATGACACAAAATGGATTATTGGAAATGGTTGGGATCAAAATAATTGGCCAACAAAAAAATGGCCTACTAACGAAGAATTAAACAACACTTTCCCTGATCATAATGTAGTTTTAAATAGAATTGATGGACATGCGCTTATGGCTAATAAAAGAGCCATTTTAACTTCTAAAATTAATCCAGACACCGCAATTTATGGAGGTCACATAGAGATTATTAACCACGAATTAACCGGAATATTTGTTGACAATGCAATGGATTTAATTTTGAACCATGTCCCCATACCATCAGAAGAAATAAATAAAAAAGCCTTAATAACAGCACAAAATACATGTTTTTCATTAGGTCTAACTACGGTTGATATTGCTGGTCTAACTAAAGGAAGTGTTGAACTTATTAATAGACTTCATAATTCAGAAGAGCTCAAAATAAAAACATATATCATGCTTTCGGATAATGAAGAAAATTTTAATCATTATGTTATTAATTCGAATGGGCCTATGAAAACTAAAAAAATGAATGTAAGGTCATTTAAGTTTTTTGCTGATGGTTCGTTAGGATCTAGAGGTGCATGTTTAATTAATCCTTATTTAGATAACCAAAGAACTCATGGTCAACTCTTACAAAACATTGATACTTTCAACACTAAATTAAACACGTTAAAATTATATGGATTCCAAGCTTGCACTCATGCTATTGGTGATTCTGCTAATAGAATCATAACTAATTCATACGCAAATGTTTTAGGTGGATCTAATGACCTAAGATGGAGAATCGAACATGTACAATGTATTACTGATAAAGATATTGAAATACTAGGTAAACATAATATCATTCCATCAGTTCAACCTACTCACGCCACTTCTGACTTTAGTTGGGCCATCCAAAGATTAGGAATTAAAAGGCTTGAAAACTGTTACCGTTATTATCAACTCAAAAATCAAAATAATCTTATTGCTCTTGGGACTGACTTTCCGGTTGAAAAAATAAACCCCATTCATACATTTTACGCGGCTACATTTAGAAAAAATTATGATGACAAACCACTTGGTGGTTTTCAACCAGACGAATCACTTAGCAGAGTTGATGCTTTAAAAGGTATGACTATTTGGGCTGCTATAGCAAATTTTGAGGAGAATGAAAAAGGATCTATCGAAAAGGGTAAAGCAGCTGATTTAACTATTTTGAACACTGATTTAATTACGTGTGAAGAAAACGAAATTCTTAATACAAAAGTACTTTACACTATAGTTGATGGTGAAATAGTGTACGAAAACTAGCCTAATTCTTAAGAATTATTTTCAGCTCAGTTCTTCTGTTAATTTGATGCATTTCATCCTCGCATTCGTTATCATCACCACACTGATTTAGTAATTTAGACTCTCCATAAGCTTTATAGTTCATACGAGAAGGTGCAACCCCCCTAGCTTTGAAATAACTTACTAATGCATTCATTCTCTTTTCAGATAATTTCATGTTGTATGAAGCAGAGGCTGTTGAACTTGCATGGGAATGGATTTGAATTTTTGCATCTGGATACTCGTCAAGAGTCATGTATAATGTATCTAAATGTGGAATGTATTCTTCTCCAATTTTAAATACATTTGAAGGGTAATACACCACATAATTTTCTATACGTAATTTTCTTTCTTCTTTGGCCATTTCTATCTCATCTTGAAGCTCTTCCACAGAAGTTAAATGATACTTTGAGGAAACCAATCTTTTAAACTCAAACATTCCATACTCCCCTTTATCCAGGGTTACAAGTACCCGATTATCTCTTGTTAGGATTTCAATTAGTAAATCTTGATCATAATATACAGAACCCTCATCAATTTTAAATATCAGATCTTCGAGTAATGGTAAATCTTCTAATTTAAATCTTCCAAATTCATCTGTTTCGGAGACTAACAACAAGTTTCCGTCCATATCAAGGACTTCGAACCTTATTTTTTCATTAACACCGTCTTTAACCTTAAATAGACCTGTGATTAGCATTCGTTCTTCAGAAAAGAATAAATTATCCAGTTCGTCATCGAATAAGGACAGGTTTGTAGTCTTTTCATAATCTAAAAGTCTGTAATTAAAGATTCCTGAAGGACTATTCGTGAGGGTAGCCATTAAGTGATCTACATTATTGTAAATTTTTAAAAGCAAGTCACTGTTCTCATCCACTTTAACAAGATAATTAGACCCGTAAGGAAGTTTTTCAAAAATAAAATTTCCAAATTCATCTGTTTCTGTTTGCATTACAATATTACCGTCTTCATCAACAAGGTAAACCATCATTTTTTTGGATGATTGATTACCAATCAATTTTTGGAATTCAATCTGACCTCTAAAATCATAGAATCCAATATCTAAATTAATGTCACCTTCATCAATTAGACTCAATGTTCCTACATAATCTGTTGCTAGCTTTCTGAAAATAAATTCTCCATTTTCATTTGAAAGTAACATAGTATTGTCGTCTTCTTGAAACAAGGTAAGCACAACATCTCCTTCCGCATTTAATTTAATAGTATACTTTTTTCCGGCTGGGATATAATCAAAATTAAAATGTCCATTATCATCAGTTGAAGTAACTGCGAACACATTACCCTCATCGTCAAGAAGCATAACTTCTAAGTTGGAAGGAGCATCTTTAAGTTTGAAATATTCAAACTTTCCAGATAAATTTTGAAATTCATTATTAAAAATGGCTTTTTCAATCATTTCAAATGAAAAAATATCATCATCGTTAATTTGATCCTGAATGGTATCATTTCTGTCAGAAACAAAATAACCAGTAGATCCATCCACATTGAACACGATGCCAAAATCATCTTGCTCAGAATTTATATTACCTCCAAGGTTGAAATGATTGGACCATTGATCTGAAATATCATTTGAACTATCAACTTTATGAGCTACAAACAAATCATAGCCTCCTTGTGTGTCATAGCCATCAGTAGAGAAATATAAATCTTTGCCTTCAATCATCGGAAATATTTCATTAGCATCACTATTTATACCTTCCAACGGTTTAGGGTTAGACCACTCCCCTTCTTCTTTTGTAGAATAAAATAAATTTAATCCTTCATGCTCACATGGCATATCTGATGAAAACACAAGCAACTTACCGTCATCAGAAAGTGTAGGGTGTGAATAATTGTATTTTGAATTACAAAAAATTAATTTTTCTTTATCCTTTAGTTTTCCATCGTCTATTACCAAACTATATAACTGAACATTCAAGTTATTATCTCCATTTCTCTTGTTTTTACCAACATATTCATTTTCAACATACACCGCATTTTTAAAAGCTCTGTCAAAAGTGATTGGACCTACGTTTAAATGAGACACTAAAAAATGATTAAAAATTTTCACTTTTTCAAAAGCTACTGAATCTACGGTAGTAAAATTTACAGATGACCTAAAAATATTGTAATGATTTGTCTCACTCCAATCAGACATCCCATATGTGTTTTTATTCCATTCTCGATTGGAACAAAACACCAGTTCTGTGTTAAAGAAAACAGGAGAAATGTCTGAATAGGTTGAGTTTAATCCAAATGTTTCAAACACTTCAAAAATTCGCTCCTTTTTAACCCTCAGGGAATCTCTTTCAAATGAAAAGACGTTAGAAGTTAAAATCACAAAAAATGAAAACAATATAGGCCTAATCAATTTATTCATTAAAAAAATCTTGGTGATACATTAGGCACCTTTTTGTTCAGTAACTTATCAAAACCAATGAATATTTCATGCGAACCAGAACTTGTTGTTCTCACTGCGCTAAAATCATAGTCATAACTATATCCAAACCTCATTTGATCGGTAATGTTGATTTCAAACAGACAAACTAGATTTTGAGTTGAACGATAAGAAAAGCCTACCCATAATACTTTTTTCAATAGTAAACTTGCATTCAAATCATAATTAATAGGGCTAAGAGGTGAAAATTTAATTAAAAATGATGGTTTAAATAATATGTTCTGATTAATCTCATATACTCCACCGGAAGCTAAATTAAAGTAGCGCTGAAGTTCAAAACTAGATAAACTATCTTGTCTATTATTATTCAATGTAAAATTGTCTTCTAACAAATGACTAGCACTAACTCCAGCATAGAACATATCCGTAAAAAAGTACATTCCAAAATCTACATTGGGAATAACTGCACTAATCATGGTGTTATTTCCATACAATTGATCATTGTAAAAGTTTAAATCACCCTGATTATTTTGCACCGAAATTATACCACTTCGAACCCCCATTGAAAAATCACCAAAATTGGTTTTTATGTGGTATGCATAAGTGCCCTGAACAGACTGAACTTTAGTAGGGCCTAACTCATCCATCATGAAATTAACACCCAACGCCATATTTTTTCTATGAAAAGGAGAATGAGCTGATACATTAACTGTTTTGGGTGCATCTTCTAATCCAGTCCATTGACTGCGATACAACAACACAGTACTCAACGCATCTCTTGAACCTGCATAAGCTGGGTTGATAGTAAATTGATTAAACATGTACTGACTATATAAAGCATCAGATTGGGCACTTGTGTAGAGTGTGACTAAGTTTAAGATGATTACTAGTATGTAAATAATTTTTTTCAATTCGCTGCGAAAGTAAAAAAGCTAGCTCAAAAATAAACTATAAAATCAACATATGTTAAACTAATATTAAAAGTACTTGAGTAAGTGCAGGAATACATTGATTTTGCTAAATTTGCCCAACTTTATGATATGATTGAAGAAAATAAATCAAAATTTATAGGTGAGGGGCTGACATATGACGATGTACTTCTTGTTCCAGCATACTCAGAAATTTTACCTCATCAAGTATCTCTTTCAACTCACTTTTCAAGAAACATTAAAATAAACACCCCTATAGTATCCGCTGCCATGGATACGGTTACAGAACATGAGCTAGCCATATCAATAGCCCAACAAGGTGGAATTGGTGTGATCCACAAAAATATGTCTATTGAACATCAAGCGAAAGAAGTTAGAAAGGTTAAAAGATCTGAAAGTGGAATGATTTTAGACCCTATTACAGTAGATCAAAATGCAACAATAGGAGATGCTCTTTTACTAATGGCTGAATATAAAA
The DNA here is from genome assembly GCA_964549345.1 of uncultured Flavobacteriales bacterium. Taxonomy (GTDB): domain Bacteria; phylum Bacteroidota; class Bacteroidia; order Flavobacteriales_D; family Parvicellaceae. Next base: position 9,687 of record CAZJVX010000022.1, read on the forward strand.
TTGGTGGAATCCCTGTAGTGGATAGTGTAAAAAAACTTATAGGTATTGTGACCAATAGAGATTTAAGATTTGAAAAAAATCTGAAGAAAAAAGTGAGTGAAGTAATGACTAAGAACCAACTCGTTACTGCCAAAGAGGATGTAGACCTTGTCAAAGCTGAAAACATTTTGCAACAGCATAAAATTGAAAAACTACTAATTACCGATAATGAAAACAAACTAGTTGGCCTAATCACATTTAAAGATATTATCAAAGTAAAACAGCATCCGTTTAGTTGTAAAGATGAGTTTGGAAGACTCAGAGTTGCAGCAGCAGTAGGTGTTTCGAAAGATACTTTTGAAAGGATTGAAGCCCTAGTGAATTCAGGTGTTGATGCTATTGTTATTGACACGGCTCATGGCCATTCTAAAGGGGTTATTCATTTATTAAAAGAAGTAAAAAAGAAATTTAAAAATTTGGATGTAGTTGTTGGAAATATAGCTACAGGTGATGCCGCAAAAGATTTAGCTCACGCTGGGGCTGACGGAATTAAAGTTGGAATTGGTCCAGGGTCAATTTGTACCACTAGAGTAATTGCAGGTGTGGGCATGCCTCAATTATCTGCTATTATTAATGTTGCTAGTGCACTTAAAGATGCTGGTATTCCCGTAATTGCTGACGGAGGAATTAGATTTACTGGTGATATACCCAAGGCTCTAGCTGCAGGTGCAAGTAGTGTAATGATGGGGTCCATGTTTGCCGGCACAGAAGAATCTCCAGGAGAAACCATTATTTACGAAGGGAGAAAATTCAAGTCATATCGCGGAATGGGGTCCCTTGAAGCTATGCAAAAGGGTTCTAAAGATCGTTATTTCCAGGAAAATGAAGATGACATAAAAAAATTAGTGCCTGAAGGTATTTCTGCAAGAGTTCCATACAAGGGTACGTTAAAAGAGGTGATGCATCAACTAATTGGAGGATTAAGAGCTGGGATGGGGTACTGTGGAGCAGATAATTTAGAATCATTAAAGGGAGCAAAATTTGTGAAAATTACACAATCGGGTATGGTTGAAAGCCATCCACATGATGTAGCCATTACAAGGGAAGCTCCAAATTACAATCTAAGATAAAATCATAAAATTTAATAAAATGAAACTGACCTGGTTATTTTCAATTGTATTTATTTACGCTAACTTTTACTCTCAGGAAATAGACATACTTACCATAAACGGTAATAAAGTTTACAAGTCTGAGTTTGAACAAATTTATTGGAAGAATAAAAAGGAAAAATTAGCCACCAAAGAAGACCTAGATGAATACATCGACTTATTCATCAATTTCAAACTAAAAGTTTTAGCCGCTGAGAAATTAGGACTAGATACCATGAATAAGTTCATAAATGAATTAAATGGCTATAAAATTCAATTGGAAAAACCATATCTAATTGACACGGCAATCAATGAGGCATTGATTAAGGAAGCTTATTTCAGAACAATCAATGAAATTGAGGCCAGTCACATCATGATTAAAGTATCGCCCACATCATCTCCATTAGATACGTTAAAAGCTTGGAAAACCATTGATTCTATTTCAAAAGTGTTAGCAAATACAAAATCCTCTTTTGGTGAACTGGCCGAAGAGTTATCGCATTGCCCATCAGGAAAAATGGATAAAGGAAATTTAGGATACTTTAATGCCTTCAAAATGGTTTATCCCTTTGAAAATGCAGCCTACAACACAGCAATTGGTAAAGTGTCTCCTATTGTAAGAACTAGATTTGGATATCATCTTGTGAAACCTCATAATCTACGCAAAGCCAAAGGAAGGGTTAAAGCTGCTCACATTATGATCGTTTGTGACTCGAAAAAGCAAAGTGATTGTAATAATGCTAAAGAAAAAATTGACGCTATTTATTCATCTATTATGAATGGTGGATCATTTGAAGAAATAGCTAAAGAATCATCAAACGACCGTAAATCTGCTCAAAAAGGCGGTGAATTAGGTTGGATTTCATCGGGTGGTAATGTGTATCCATCATTTGAAAATGCGGTATTTAATTTAATCGCAAATAATGAAATTTCTAAACCATTTCAAACTCCAAATGGCTGGCATATTGTTAAAAGATTAGACTTTGAAGATGTGAAGTCGTACGAGGATCTTCGATATGAACTAAAAAACAAAATACAAAAAGACGCTAGAGCTCAAAAAACTCGTTCCTCTTTCATTAATTCACTTAAAATTACATATTCTTTGAAAGAAACTTTCGATCCAAAAACTGTGCAAAAGATATTAGAAAATAAATATTTTGATTCTATTGAAATACGAAAAAATACAAGACCTAAAAGCATAGATAATGTGATAGTAGATTTTACAGAAAATCAATTCACTTACAAAGATTTCATCATATTTCTGTCAAACACTTCAAAACAGTTAGGAAAATATAAGAGTGATATCAAACTCATTTCAGAAAAGTACAACCAATTTTTAAATTTAAATTTGATTGAATACGAAAAGACACAACTTCCATTAAAATACCCTGATTTTAAAGCCTTATTAAAAGAATACAGAGATGGCATTCTTCTGTTCGATATTTCTGATCAAATGATTTGGAGTAAAGCCATCAAGGATACAAGTGGTCTTAAATCTTTCTATGAAAAAAATCAAGACACATGGAAATATCCTAACAGAGCTAAGACCGAGATTTACACAATTCAGGATAAAAAAACAGCAAAAAAGATTTACAAGCTACTGAGCAAAAAAATAAGATATGATTCTATCCAAAAAATCGTGAATCAAGATAATTTGAACGTAAAATTAAATAAAAAGACGTTGGATGAATTCAATGATTTTAATATGTCGTATAACGAGCTCAGTGAAGGGATATCAAAACCCATAAAGGTGAATGAGAAATTTATTATTTTAAATGTGTACGAAAAATTAGACTCCAGAAATAAATTACTTAATGAAGCAGAGGGTATTATTGTTTCCGCTTATCAAAACCACCTTGAAAAAGAATGGATTAAAAAATTAAGATCTGAGAACGAAATAACCGTAAATTACGATGCACTTTACAGCATAAAGGAAAAACCAAATCGTTGAATCTTAGACTTCCATTAGCAGTTACCATTATATTCTTCACTTTCTTTTCTTGTGAGGAAAAAAATAATGAGCTACCACTAGCTAAAGTGGGTGAAATCCAATTGACTAAGAACGATTTAATTAGTGAAATACCTCTCAATCTAGATCCAGAGGACAGTATAGTTTTCGTGGAGAATTACATTCATAACTGGATTGTAGATCATTTGATTACCAAAAAAGCGGAAGAATTAATCCCCAATGAGGTAAGGGAAGTTGAAAAAAAAATGAAGAAGTATAAACTATCATTGATATCCCACGAGTTTGAGCAATTTTATGTTAATAAAAGACTTGATACAAATATTAATTCCTTTGAGATTCAAGATTACTACAATAATCATTTGGATGACTTCGTGTTAAATGATTATGTTGTTAAATGCCTGTATGTTAAGGTACCTAAGAATTCAAAAAAAATTAAGGAGTTTAAAAAGTATTATCATATTTACAATGAAAATATGATTGATGATTTAATGTCTATAGCACAGAAAGAAGCGAATTCGTTCTATTACAATCCGGATGAATGGATCTATTATGATGACTTATTAAAACAAGTTCCCCAACTCGAAAAGTTTACAAAAATATATTTCATTAAGAAAAAGAAAAAAGTCATATTAGAGTCAGAGGATGAAATGTTTTTTATAAATATTTATGATTATTTGATCAAAGACGGCACATCTCCTATGAGTTTTGAAAAAGAAAAAATAAAGAGCATCATTTTAAATCAAAGAGCCAATCAGCTTAGAAAAAAACTGCGATTAGATGTGTATGAAGATGCACTTAAAAATAAAAAAATAGATAAATTTTCATGACTAAATCTTTTATAAGCTGTATAGTATTATTATTGATCTCTAGCTTAGCTTACAATCAAGAAATTATAGACAAAGTAATTGCAGTAGTTGGCGAAAAACCGATTTTATTTTCTGAAGTTCAAAGTCAAAAGATGCAACTTGCGCAACAAGGTATGGAAATCTCTCCATCTATGGATTGCTATTTATTAGAAGAACTTATGCTTCAGCAACTTCTAATACATCAAGCTGAAATTGACAGTGTCGAAGTAACAGAAGAAATGGTTAAAAGTGAATTAGACCAACGTATTCAGTATTTCTCAGCACAAATTGGTGGTATAGATAAGTTAGAAGAATACTATGGGAAGTCTGTACAAGAAATTAGAGATGAATTTTATGTTCAAATAGAAGATAAAATGAAAGCTCAAAAGATGCAACAAGAAATTATAGGTGAGATTTTAGTTAGTCCAAAAGAAGTTCGATCTTATTTTAGAGAAATACCAGCTGATAGTATTCCTTTTATAAACAGTAAAGTAAAAGTTTCGCAAATTATTCTTGCTCCAGCCTTATCTTATCAACAAAAAAGCGAAACAAAAAATAGACTGAACAAGATAAGAGATAGGATTATTTCAAATGAAATTTCATTTTCAGTTGCTGCAGAGTTTTACTCAGAAGACCCTGGCACAAAAGTGGCAGGAGGTAATTTTGGTTGGGTAGATAGAGGAGATTTTGTACCGGAATTTGATGCTTTAGCATATACCATTCCACTAAATACTGTTTCAGAGGTTTTTGAAAGTCCTTACGGTTATCACATTTTAAAAGTGGAGAAAAGACGAGGTGAACAATACTATGGGTCTCACATCTTAATAAAAAATAAAATTGCTGACAAAGATCTTGTTTCCATAAAACAAAATTTAGATCAAATTGCCTCTGAAATTTCAAATGGAAAACTGAGCTGGGATAATGCTGTAACAAAATACGCTAATAAAGAAAATAACAAGAGCAATGGAATTGTTTTCAATGAAGCTACAGGTGAGGCATATTGGGACATGCAAACCATAGATAAAACCTTGTTTTTTGCCATTTCCGCACTAGAAATTGACGAAATTTCAAGTCCACAATATTATGAAGATCCTAGCGGTAACATAGGATATAGAATATTTAAATTGATGGATAGAACATCTCCACATATGGCTAACCTCAATGATGATTATGAATTTATACAACAATATGCTTTATCCCAGAAGCAAATGGTTACAATGGATAAATGGGTTCAAAAAACTGCAAAATCAACTTATGTTTTTATTGACCCTGTATACCAATCATGTAATAACAATTCAAAGTGGATAAACAATCCATGGTAGCATGAAGAAATACATCATTTCACTGGATCAAGGTACCACAAGTTGCAGATCCATTTTATTCGATAGAAATAAAAAAATAATCCATACTGAACAAAAGGAATTCAGCCAAATAATGCCAGAAAATGGCTGGGTTGAACATGATCCCTTAGAAATATTAGAAACCCAACTTTTTACCTTAAAAAAGGTTATTGAAAAATCAGGTATCAAAGCTGATGAAATTGAAAGTATTGGTATTACCAATCAAAGAGAAACAACAGTACTTTGGGATAAATCGACTGGGAAACCTGTTTATAATGCTATAGTCTGGCAAGATAACAGGACATCAGAATTCTGTAAAACCTTAATAAAAGAAGGTAAAGAAGAAATCATCAAAGAAAAAACTGGGCTTGTTGTAGATTCTTATTTTTCATCCACTAAAATTCATTGGATATTACATAACGTGCCCGAGTGTAATGAATTACTATCTAATAATAATTTACTATTTGGAACTATAGATTGTTGGTTAATTTGGAATCTAACTGGAAATCATTTTACAGATCTTACAAATGCTTCCAGAACCCAATTATTGAACATAAAAGAAATTAAATGGGATCCTGAATTATTATCTTTTTTTAAAGTTCCTACACAAGTTTTGCCAGAGCTGAAAGAAAGCGCTGATGATTTCGGCACATGGGAGTTCAATGGTGTAAACATACCTATACTAGGAGTAGCAGGAGACCAACAAGCCGCCTTATTTGGTCAGGAGTGCTACGAAGTTGGAATGGCAAAAAATACGTATGGTACAGGTTGTTTTATGCTGCTAAATACCGGAGAAAATTCAATTTCTAGTCAAAATGGTTTGCTTACCACTATTGCATGGTCTATAAATGGAAAAGTAAATTATGCTCTAGAAGGAAGCGTATTTATAGCAGGCGCTGCCATACAGTGGCTTAGAGATGCTTTAAAAATAATAACGCATGCTTCTGAAACAGAACAGCTAGCTAATGAAACCATGGATGAAGATGTGATTTTCGTTCCTTCTTTTTCTGGCTTAGGAGCTCCATACTGGAATATGAATGTTAAGGGCACTATTTTGGGACTATCTAGGAATTCAGGGACTAAGGAAATTTGCAAGGCGGCTCTTGAATCTATCGCACTTCAGACAAGAGATGTGCTTATTGCTATGGAAAAAGATGCTAACCTGAAGCTAACGACTCTTGCTGTGGATGGCGGAGCGTGTAAAAACAATTTCCTCATGCAATTTCAGGCAGACGTACTTAATTGTAACGTATCCAGACCCAGTATGATTGAATCAACTGCACTTGGAGCAGCGCTATTGGCAGGGTATAAAAATGATTTTTTCACTCAAAATAGTGAAGACAATAGAGACGTATTTACACCTCACCCGTCCAATAAGATTAATCAAAAAATTAAAAGCTGGAATAAGGCTATTCAGACATTACTTACTCACTATGATATTTAAGAATAATGATCTGTTTAGAGAATAGATAGACATTTACTGAGAATAATAAAAAATAAATTTTTGACCTCATCATCATAGAGAAGGAATTACAGCAGCAGTTATTTTACTTGATACTTGTTCAAGGGGGGAAAATGCTTACTCATTGAAAAAATGATTACGCTTTAGGAACTTCCAGCAAATCAACCAAACTGATTTGTGGTGGGTTACGATATTTGAAAAATTTAGAGTTCAAGATGGTTAGTGATGTGGGA
>CAZJVX010000023.1:0-16552 GCA_964549345.1 uncultured Flavobacteriales bacterium
CCCTCTTCTGTAAAAGCTACGTCAACTCTTGTGTAGATATCCTTTTCAGGAAAAACCAAAAATCGCAGTCCCAAACCTCCAGTGGGCAATAAGTTTTTAAATTGAAAAGTTTCACTTTCATCATATACCTGCCCAGCAGCCATAAATGCACTAGCTCCCCATCTTTTAGAAAAGTTAAAGGGTAAGATTCGATATTCTAATTGTCCCGCTATTAAATTTTTGTCTCTATATCTTCCTAAATAATAACCTCTCATTAGGCTTTCACCCCCCATTAAAGAAAGCATATTAAAGGGCGCGTTTCCTATGGTAAACTGACCATAAAGTTGAGCTGCTAAAACCGTATTTTTCTTGACAGGCACATAAAATCGATTATCAGTAATGTAAGAAGTGAAATTAAAATCACTACCAAAATCCCCGTTATAATTTAAAAACGCCCATTCACTGTAAATCCCTTTTCTAGGGTTTAGAGCGTTATGAATATTATCATATAATATCCCCAATCCCAATCCTAAGTTTGTAGATCCATTTGCACCTACTAATGGTTGTTGGTGATTAGGAGTAACGTCTTTGTATTTCACACTACTTAAGCGTTGGTAATCCAACTCTAAACCTACATATAAAGATGGAATTACAGCCCTTAAAAAGCGTTCTCTAAAAAGCGAATAGTTACCATCAATTAATGAAATGCGTTCTGATTGGCTATCAGGTCCAATTCCAAAATAAAGCAAAGGGAAACTTTGATATCTAGCTCTTCCTAAAAAAAACCATGTGTTTTTATCAGTATATAGCATATGATCAAGCCAAATTCCATATTGGTTCTCCAGTGTGTAAAAGGTAAATGCTTTTACTTCACTTAACCTATTTAACAAATCTCTTTTAGCCGAATAAATATATAAACTTGAAAATCCAATTTCCCATCTAGTTTCGGGTGAGTATGCCAATGTAGGATATGTCATGAATTTAGGGGCAGATAGATCATTGGTGTCATTAAGTAACTTATCAAAATACCGCTTAAAAACACCATCGCCACCCCTATTTATTTGCCCGCTAACAGAAACAAGTGTAAACTGAAACAAAAAAATTATGAAACCGATACGTGAATTCATGAAAGGTGCGAAGATGCAAATTCTTTTATGAATAATAAAAATTATTAAATTAAAGAGATGTTAATAAATTTATTTAGAAAACTAATCTTGGCATCTTTATTTAATAAATTTATTATGATTGTAATACAGATATTTACATTAACTAACTAATTAAAATATCAAAAAAAATATTTAGGTAAGCACCATTATTTAATCAGTACCATGAGAATAAATCTTTTCATATTACTTACTATTTTTATAATTAATACAGATGTAATAAGTCAAATGCCATCCCCAGCAATTATAGCATCTGATGCCACTGTTTCACCTGGTCAAGCAGTTGATGTTGTGTTTTCATCTGATAATGATGAATTTTGGAATATTGTTACCTTCAATGGTACCATTACATGGGATCCTTCGGTATGTTCCTATTCAGGACTGGTTAGTACTCAACTATTCCAAATGAATGTGACTAACTTTGACACTAGTCAAATTTCCAATGGGATTCTAACATGGAATTGGATGCATATGATTACCATTGGGCAATCTATTCCAAGAGGACAGGAAATTTTCACGCTGAAATTTACTGCTTCTAATGCAGGTGGATTATCAACTCCAATTGACTTTAGTAGTACTCCAAACCCCATGTATTGGGACAATTTTGCTGGTTGGAATGGTACAATACACTCTACGCCAGGGACTTTTACGATCATAGGATGCCCCCAACCTAGTGCCGATTTCAGTTTTTCAAATAGTGGTTTAAATTTTAATTTTAACAATACCAGTCAGACTAGCGGAGTAACTACGTATTTATGGGATTTTGGGGATGGAAACTCATCTGCATTAGTTAATCCAACCCACACTTTTTTGAATGATTCAGCCTATAATGTCTGTTTATATTTAACTGACTCGTGCGGAATAGATACCATTTGTCAAAGCGTACAACCTTGTTATTTCCCAATAGCCCATTTTGGATACCAAAATAACGGGTCTACTTGGGATTTTTATGATAGCAGTTTATCAGGGCAAAACACATCCTGGGAATGGACTTTCAGTAATGGAGGGGGAAGTTTTAGCCAGAATCCATCACATTCTTTTGCAGCTGATAACATATATACTGTTTGTTTAACTATTACTGATGATTGTGGTCAGGACACCTTCTGCGATACCATTTCCACATATAGCACAGCTAATTTAAATACCAATTTAAGTTCTTCTGTTACTATCTACCCTAGCCCTTTTCAAAACGAGCTACAAATTAAGTTGGGGGAAGAAAAAGATGAAATTAAGTTGAAAATGTATAACCATCTTGGTCTAATAGTATTTCATGGAAATTTTTACAACTTAAATGAACTATCAATCCATCCAGAAATTAAAAATGGGTTTTACATAGTTGAATTACAAATCGATAATGAAATATTATATTTTAATCTGTTAAAACAATAAGGTGGATATCATAAAATTAAAAGATAAACTGTCTCTAATTCAAGACTATTGGAATCCTAAAATAGTGGGTGAATTAAACGGACAATACGTCAAATTAGCCAAAATCAAAGGAGAATTTATTTGGCATAAGCATGAACATGAGGATGAGTTTTTTATGGTTCTTGAAGGAAAATTGATTATAGAAATGAGAGATAAAAAAGTAGTGCTGGATAAAAATGACTGCTACATCGTTCCAAAGGGAGTAGAACATAAACCAATAGCAAATGAAGAAGTTAGTATCATGATGTTTGAACCTATTACGACCTTAAATACAGGGGAAAAAGAGAATGAAAGAACGGTAAAAGATTTAGAAAAAATTTAACATGAAGCTGAAATTATTTCAAATAGATGCTTTTACCTCAACAGTGTTTAGTGGTAACCCTGCATGTGTTGTACCTTTAGATTATTGGTTAAATGACACCACACTTCTTGAAATTGCCAAAGAAAATGCAGTTGCTGAAACCGCTTTTTTCACAAAAAAAAATGATCATTTTCATTTACGCTGGTTTACTCCAGATATCGAAATGGACTTATGTGGTCACGCTACCTTAGCAACAGCTCATTGTATTTTGAACGAACTTTATTATAATAAAAATAAGGTTGTATTTGAAAGTATGAGTGGAAGATTAGAAGTGGAAAGAGTGGATCATGATTATCAAATGATACTTCCTGCATGGCCAGCTGAAAGAACAAACCTACCTGACCCTATCTTAAATTCACTAAACATCAAACCCTTAGAAATATATAAGTCAAGGGATTATTTATTGATATTTAAAAATCAAAGTGAGATTGAAAATATTTCCATAAATAGATCCATATTTGACCAAATCAATATTAATCCAGGTGGAGTTATCATTTCTGCTGAAGGAGATCATTGTGATTTCGTATCAAGGTTTTTCACCCCCCAAGCTACCATACTCGAAGACCCTGTTACAGGGTCCGCACATTGCACGCTCACCCCCTATTGGAGTAAAAAATTAGGGAAAACAAAACTTATGGCTCAACAACTTTCATCGAGAGGAGGTTCATTAAGCTGTGAGTTGAAAAAAAACCAAGTGAAGATTAATGGAAAAGCAATTACATATTTGAAGGGTGAGATCGAAATCTAATCCCTGTTTTTTATCTTGTGATAACATAAAGTCATTGTAAAAGCATTAATATTACGTGCTATTCTTTTCAATATGAAATTTTTAAAATATTTATCACTGTATACTTTTTTATGGTTGTTTGCATCATGCAATAAGCACCAAACCATTTGTATGCATTGGGATGAAACAGGTTGCTCTAATCCATGGGACAATTTTATTACATTGGATTCTTTAACGTTAGAAGAGTATCACCAAGGGATAAATGATTATTTAATTTCGGAGGGAATAACAGTAAATTATATTTCTTCTGAGCTAGATTCATCTAAAATAGAACTGTGTTTAGCTTGTCATTGTAAAACTGGACGTGTAATCACAATAAATATTTTAAAAGAAGATGAAAGAAAACTGAAACAATTAAACGGTAACAATCAGTTTGGCCTTTCATTTTATTAAGAATTAAATTCTTACCTTAAAAATGCTTATTATCTTATTATTTGTGGGAGTTTTTTGCTCAAAAAAAACAATGACTAAATCTCCTGTAAGCATTTAAATAATCAATATGTATTCATCAAAGATGTAAATATTTTACAATCCAGTGATGACACCATTTCAAATTATATTGACAGTATTTTGTTAGGGATAATAAATACATCTAACAGCACAATGGTACTTACCAATAATAGCTAATTGAAATATCTAAATACAATATTCTTTTTAACCTTACTAGAAATACTCCGATGTACTGGACATTGATGTGCCGCACGTTCAAGAACAATTTTAGTTTTTTCATCAAAATCGTTGTCAAAATGGATTACCACATCAATCTGATCAATCATCCTGGGATTTGAACGCATGGTTTTCTTAACAGACGCAGTAGTCCCTTTAATTTCGATACCTTTTTTTCTAGCAGCGATAGCCATGATGGTTAAAATACAACTTCCCAAAGCTGTACAAAATAAATCAGTAGGTGAAAAAGATTCTCCTAATCCTTCATTATCTTTAGGTGCATCTGTGTGGATCATTTCAGCTGAATCAACATGTAAAGCTGAGGTTTTTAGGTTACCATCATAGGTGATTTCATATGTATTCATAATCTAAAAATACGAAAGCGAATTAATCTAACAATCAAACTAATTTGACACCAGTGAAGTATTCAGTGATATTTGATTAGTTTTAGCAAAATCAAACTAAAAGCAGAAAAATTCAATAAAAAATAATAAATGGTATTAAGAATAATTATTTTTTTGCTCATCAATTTTACGGGTTTATTCTTAGGTGGATTATTTACACAAGAAGGAGTACCCTCTGATTGGTATCAAAATTTAAATAAAGCCCCCTGGACTCCTCCAGGTTGGGTATTTGGATTTGCTTGGACTATCATAATGATTTGTTTCTCCATATTCCTAAGTGTACTATGGAAAAAAATAGCATCGATCCATTTTATATATCTGTACTCTATTCTATTTATATTAAATGTGATTTGGAATCCCTTATTTTTTTATCTCAGATGGGTTTTCATAGCCTTAATTGTTATTGCGTTTTTAACATATGTGATAGGATTCACAGCTAACAAATACAAGAGCGAAATGAGATATTACAACTTGTTTTTACTACCCTACTTTATATGGTTAATTATTGCCACTTCGCTAAACGCTTATATTTTAATTTATAATTAAAATCTAATCATGAACATGTTGATAAATTATGTTAAGAAAGCTTCACGTTTTCAGTGTAAGTGTAAATTAGAGGAGTGAAAAATTATTTCTTTCTATTTTTTTCTTTTTCATTTATTATCATTTGTGCACAACGTGAAATCAATTGCGATCTTATTACATCGTCTATAAACCTCGATGGTTTATTTGAAGAAGAGGTATGGAAAAATATAGATTGGGAAACTGGTTTTACACAAATGAGGCCTTTTCCTGGAAATAATGCATCACAAAAGACTGAAATTGGTATGCTTCACGACAAAGAAGCGCTATACATAGGTATTAAATGCTATGACCACCCAGATTCATTATCTCGAGTGCTTTCAATAAGAGATGATTTCAACCCTAATTTAGATGTAGCTGGTGTATTTATAGATACGTATAGTGACAAACAAAACGGATTTTTCTTTGGAATTACTAGTAGAGGTGTCCAGTTGGATGCCAAAATATTTAATCAAGACTTTAACAACTTATTTAACCTGGTATGGAACAGTAAAGTATCTATTAATGACAAGGGTTGGTTTGCTGAGCTGAAAATTCCCTATTCTGCGTTACGATTCCCAAAAACAAAAATCCAAAATTGGAATATCAATTTTGCGAGACAAATTAGTCGTTTTAGGGAAGAATCTACGTGGCAACCTGTAAATCCGGACTTAGAAAATTATTTATTAGAGAGTGGTAAAGTGAAAGGAATAGAAAACATAACACCTCCCTTAAGGTTAGCATTTATTCCTTTTTTATCAAGCTATTACAGCTTTTCAAAAAATGATGATTTAGTTTCCACTTATAATGGAGGAATGGATATAAAATACGGCATTAATGAAGCGCTAACATTGGATGTCACATTATTGCCTGATTTTGGTCAAGTGGTTTTCGATAAACAAGTATTAAATATTAGCCCTTTTGAAATTCAATTCAATGAAAATAGACAATTTTTCACTGAAGGAACGGAGTTGTTTACCAAATCTGGAATTTTTTACAGCAGAAGAATAGGCGTACAAACCTCACCTAAAGTATACCAGAATCAAATTCAAGAAAATGAAGAGCTTGTAGAAATACCTTCGTCAGTTCCGTTATTAAATGCTAGTAAAATTTCTGGTCGTCTTAAAAATGGTCTCGGTATTGGCGTCTTTAATGGCATTACAGCGGGACAACAAACGCAGGCATTAAATCTAACAGATAGTTCAGAAAGAACTATTACCATTAGTCCATTAAGTAATTACAATGTGTTGGTACTTGACCAAAATTTAAAAAATAACAGCTTTGTAACGTTCACAAATACCAACGTATGGAGGGCAGGTATGTTTTACGATGCTAATGTTTCTGCCATAAAAACTAAGCTAAATACACCTTCAAATGATTATTTCATCGACTTTGATTTAAAAGTATCAAGTATAATAAATAGTGAAGCTAATTTTGGGCATTCCTGGGGTTTTGAAACAGGAAAACAAAGAGGAAATTTCACTTTTGGCATTAATTATTATGAAGAGTCTGACACCTATGATCCAAATGATTTGGGTTTTCTCAGAGCTAACAATGAAAGATCTACTAGCTTAGAGATTGGTTACAGGAATTTTAGTCCAGAAATACTAAATTTAAATAAATTCTTTTCGAATTTTTCTGTTTCTAATGAAAGACTCTATGCTCCTAATTTGTATGGTGGAACTTATTGGAGAGGAAACTTGACTATGATTACTAACCATTTTAATGCTATGGGGTTAAGATTTAATGGTACTATTGGTGAAGTTAATGATTATTTTGAGCCTAGGGTGTGGGGAGAAAATTTCATTAGACCAGTTTGGACAAGTTCAAGAGCATGGATCTCAACAAATTATCAAAAACCCTTTGCGATAGACCTAGGATTAAGATATACTGATGTAAAAAGAAATGATTGGTGGGAATGGGGATATGACACAGAACTAAGATTCAGGTTAAGCAATCAACTAAATTTAATACATGAATGGAATCAGAATTTACAATACAATAGTGAAGGATATGCTGTTAGTTTTGGAACACCTGCTGACGAATTTGAAGGAATATTATTTGGAAATAGAGATAGATTAACTACCACACAATCTCTGGGAATAGAATATACAGCAACCAATAGAATGGGGCTTACGTTTCAATTGAGACATTATAACGCAAAAATCATATATAATGACTTTGCACAGTTAATGAGTAATGGCAGGTTATCCTACATAGATAATTATTCTGGGTTGGATATAGATGGAAACTCTGCTTATGATATTAATTACAATGCGTTTACTATTGATATGTTAGTTAGATGGGTATATCTTCCTGGAAGTGAATTGAACTTCGTTTGGAAGAACTCCATATTTACAAGCGATAAAATGGTGTTTGATGATTACTGGAACACCCTAAATAATACTTTGCAAAATGGACCAATTAATACACTATCTCTGAAAATAATTTATTGGCTTGATTACCAATACTTAAAAAAGAAAAAAATAATTGAATAAGTTCATTTTAGTCATATTGACATTCATCGCACATTTCATTATTGCTCAGCAACAACAAAATAGAGTGTTGTTCTTTGATGGGTTACAAAGGGAATTTATCATTTATATACCTAATTCCTATAATCCTACTATTCAAACGCCAATACTTTTTAATTTTCACGGTGGTGGGGGTACATCCTCAGGTTTTTTGAATGGTGAGAATGACATGCGCTCCATTGCTGATACAGCAAACTTTATAGCTGTTTACCCACAAGCAGCAGTAGATCCTATTGATGGAAGTAATGCTTGGCTTCACAAAACACCTACTACTCACAATGATGTGAATTTCATAGAAGCTATTATTGATACGTTAGGTAAAGAGTTTAATATAAATAACGACCGAATTTATGCATGTGGGTATTCTGAAGGAGGTATTTTCTCCTATGAGTTAGGTTGTAGATTAAATAACAGAATTGCTGCATTTGCTTCGGTTTCCGGAAGTATGCTTACCGAGTCATACAGATTAACAAATGGTTTCGGTTCTTGTTCGCCAAATCACCCAACAGCAGTGCTATTGATTCCAGGAACCAATGACGGAAGCTTCCACTCTATGTACAATGGATTTCAACCCTATTACTTATCGGTTAATGAAATCACCACTTATTGGTCAACACATAATAATACTGATCCAAGTCCAACTGTAAATATGTTACCCAATCTAAACACCATGGACGGGAGCACAGTAGAAAGTCGTATTTGGGAAAACGGTAATCATTGTGTTTCTGTCAAGGAATTGAAGGTGATTAATGGAGGTCATGATTGGCCAGGAAGTTTTGGAAATATGGATATTAACGCCAGTCAAGAAATTTGGAAATTTGTTTCAAAATTTGATGTAAACGGACTCATAGATTGTGGTGCCGTAGAAACCAGGCTCTTAGAATTTAAACCTATTAGAGTATATCCAAACCCTACTACTTCAATAATTAATATTGAAAATCATACTGGTGAACACCAATTAATTAAAATTTTCAGTATCCATGGAGCTGAATTACATAGTGAATTATTAACTGATATCAATAATACCATCTCTTTAAAGCAATATGATCAACAAATTTTGTTCATTAAAATGATGAATAAAGTATATAGGATCATGCTAATATAAATCATCAACTTTCTCGTTTCTTAATCTAGGTTAACTTACAATTATTTCAAAAAAACAAATTTTGTAGTATTAATTTAATCTCACTCTAAATGAAAAAAATAACAACTTCCGTTTTAGCTTCTATTCTATTGTTTACATGCAATATAACTGCTCAAGATTACACTGTAAATGTAGAAAAATCAAAAATCCATTGGATAGGCAAAAAAGTAACTGGAGAGCATGATGGTTATATAAAATTAAAACAGGGTGAATTTTCTGTAATTGACAACCAAATCAAAAAAGGTCAATTTACGATAGATATGAATTCCATAACTTGTAAGGATATTGAAGACCCTAAGTACAATCAGAAACTAATTGAACATCTTAAGTCCCCTGACTTTTTCGGTGTAGAACTACATCCAACAGCTAAACTAGTGTTAACTAAAAGCTCTAGATTCAATAATAATCAGTGTGTTGTCCAGGGAGATTTAACCATTAAAAATAAAACAGATGTAGTTAAATTTTTAGTGAAAAGAGATGGAGTAACTTTTAAAGCTACTATAGAGGTTGATCGATCAAAATATGATGTCAGGTATGGTTCGACTTCATTTTTTGACAATTTAGGTAATAAAGTCATTTATGATATTTTTGAATTGGAAGTTGAATTAACATTAAACTAAATTTCCAATCGTGAGTGAAAAGCCTGAATTATCAGTGAAAAGTCCTGTGACAATAACCCTTAAAAATGATAAAAATTTCGCATAGTGCTCGTGTGGTGAGTCAGCTTATCAACTATGGCGTAACGGTTCAATTGAAGAGATGAATTTAAAACCGTTAATTTTTTCATCTGAAGAAAGTAAAAAGAGTGTAATTTATATAAAGAAACACACCCAAAACCCTCCTTACTTTGATGGGTCTCATGCTAATCTGTAATACATTTTTACAATAGTTTAAAATTCATTACTTAGATTTGTTACAGTCTGATGATGTCTTTGAAAGTACCTACTAGATTTAGAAATAAAAATTCTGTTCTTTTTAAAAAAAGATCTATTATAGAGTATGCTGGAAACAGATCTAATCGAGTTTATTATGTAGTTAAAGGTCTTTTAAGAAGCTATCATCTTGATGACAAAGGGAAAATCCACACCTTTATGTTCGCTCCCGAGGATTGGATAATTGGTGATGTAGAATCCATTGCACTAGGAAATCAAAACGCATTATATATTGATTGTTTGGAAGATTCTGAGGTGATTATTAGCCAAGAGATTAACCCTGTAAGTAGCCCAACTATTTTAGAAGAGAAAAATAACAAGTTACTAAGACGAGTTGGCATGCTGCAACAAAGAGTTATTATGTTGATGTCATATACCGCCCGTGAACGGTATGAGTTTTTTATAAAAACATACCCAACGTTGCCAAACAGAGTTTCACAAAAAATGATTGCTAGTTATCTTGGCATTACACCTGAAGCTTTGAGTAAAATAAGGCGTGAAATGATCATTAATTGATATCCAAAACCGTGGTTAATAAGATCGTTTCCATTTTAGCATTATTTATTTTTCTGCTACTTAACTTAGATTCAACAGCGCAAGAAAGAAACCACTTCTTAAATGGAAAAGTAATTGATCATAGAATGGGGTTCCCTATACCCAATGTTACTGTTAAGGAAATCATAAAAAATTCCAATACAGTTTTAAATATTACGGTTACAAATGAGGACGGATTTTTTGAATTAAAAACCACGTCAAAAAAACCTTTAATTATAGTTGAATTTTTAGGATATGAAAAAATCCGTTTAGAGAACATATCCATTCCAAAATACAACTTGAACTTAGGAACTATCTTACTAAAAGAAGCTACCCAGAATTTAGATGAATTTGAAGTTGAAATTGAAAAATCAACTATGGAGTTTAAACTGGACAAAAGGGTATTTAATGTAGGAAAAGACATCAGTTCAACTGGAGTTAGTGCCTTAGAAGTTTTAAATAATGTACCATCTGTAAATGTAAATATTGAAGGTCAAATTAGTCTAAGAGGAGCCAATGGAGTTCAAGTGCTCATAAACAGTAAACCATCAGTATTGGCTAGTGAGCAAGGAAAAGGATTAGGAACAATTACTGCTGATATGATTGAAAAAATTGAAGTGATTACCAATCCATCAGCAAAATACGAAGCAGAAGGATCTGCTGGAATTATCAATATTATTCTAAAAAAGGATGAACGAAGAGGATTAAATGGTTCGATTTCTTTGAACACCGGAATACCTCATAATCATAGTACTGGCTTAAGCCTAAATAAAAGAACCGAAAAGTTTAATCTATTTACCCAGTTAGGCATTGGTTATAGGTCATTACCTCGAACAAAAAACAGTAGAAATAAAAATTTTAGTTCGTTAATAAATCTTGAGAGTTCTGGAATAGAATACCGTAATGAATTGTATTATAATTTGATTCTAGGTGCGGATTATTATATCAATGAAAATAGCTTAATCACGTTAAGTGGAAGTTATGCCTTAGAAATTGAAGATCAACCATCCAGTTTCCTTTTTGAGATGGATTCTAATGAAATGGAAATAGGTAGATGGGAAAGAAATGAGAATACGGTAGCAATTAATCCAAAATATCAATATGACCTTCAGTATGCCAATGAAATAAAGGGTAATGAGGATCACACCTTACTAGCTAGCGCAACAGGTAATTTTTTTGGTAAGGATCAAGCATCATTATTTGAGATAGAAAACACAGAAGGAAATGTATTCAACCCTAGGCAAGAAACGGAGACCAATTTTAATGAGGAAAAACACACATTTAAGTTAGATTACAGTAATCCCATTTTAAAAAATATTTCCATTGAAAGTGGTATTCAATATGTATGGCAAAGCGTTAATAATAATTATGCTGTACGAAATTTTTATAATTACAATTGGGTGTTAGATAGCGGGTTAACTAATCAATTTGAGTATCAACAAAACGTATTTGGACTGTATACAACTGCTGCTATTGAAAAAAATAAAACAGGTCTAAAATTAGGACTTCGATTAGAGAATACGTTATTAAAAACAAAACTCATTACCACCAATGAAGAAAATAGTCGAAATTTTAATAATCTGTTTCCAACACTCCATTTTTCTTACAATCATAATAAATCACTAGGCTTTCAGATTGGGTATTCTAAAAGAATTTATAGACCTAGATTATGGGACTTAAATCCATTTTTTAATATTAGGGACAATTATAACATTAGAACAGGTAATCCAAACTTATTGCCAGAATTTACAGATTCGTATGAAATATCTACCATAATCACTTTAGACAATATATCACTTAACTTCAGTCTATATACCAGAACTACGGAGGATGTGATTGAAAGAATTTCTACATTTGAAAATAACGTCAATACCTATATCCCATATAACATTGGCGTAAAAGAAGCAACTGGCTTAGAATGCAATACTAAATTAAGTGTGAACAAAAAAATTACATTACTTAGTGATTTTAATTACTTTCAGTTTAAAAGATCAGGTGAATTTGAACAACAAATTATCAATTTCTCCGCTCATCAATGGTATACAAAATGGACTTCAAAATTCAAATTAGGAGCAATCACAGATATCGAATTGAGTGGTCAATATGAATCAGGATATCAAACAGTGCAAGGAGACATCAAAGCGCAATGGTATGCTAATATTGGAATGAGACAAAAACTTCTTGAAGGCAGAGCCATATTAAGCTTTAGCGTAAGGGATATTTTTGCTACAAGAATATGGGTAAATGAAATTATTCAAAATGATTTCTATCTGTATAGTAGAAGTTTAAGAGGAAGATTTATTACTGTAGGATTTAGCTATGGATTTGGTAAAGGCGAAGCCATGGAATACAGTGGAGCTAGAAGATATTTTTAAACAAAAAAGCAGGCCCATCGACCTGCTTTAGTTTAGAAAGGAGTTTTATGAAAAACAACCCTGGAGGATCGCCTGTCTATAAAACTCCATAATACTTTCTGAATTAGACATTTGACACCCCCTTTCTATATTAAATTAAACATAAGTTATTGTCATAACTTCGAACAATTTAAAATTATTAAGATAAATTATAATTTCACTTTTTTGTTTAACATTTTAGTAATTTAGCTTTATGAAATTTTTCCAATTAATACTCATTATAACAGTCTGTACACTGTCTTGTTCTAAGCAAACTATTTACGATTTAAAACAAGAAACGGATTGTGAAAAGTGGGACGGTTATCATAAATTCATCTACGATCCAATCATTGTTGATGAAGAGTGTAATTGTGTAGTAGCCGGAAAAGTAAAATACTTACAGAATTGCGAAACAAAAGCATTAATTCACTATGGAGATGGAGAATGTGACAATATTGCATTAAAAATTAGTTGTTTAGAAGGAAACTGCTACGATAAAGATGGCAACCCGTACGATGTTCATGAATTCACCATAGATTGTAATGGTAATTCTATTCAAAATGGAGAAGTGAACGCTAACGAGCTCGATGACTTATTTGATCCCTCAACTGGACCTCAACCCTAATTCTTTTTTTAAGTTTTTTAAATGAATTGCTTTAAACTATTTAAACCGGAGAAGTAGTATGGGAAAAAATATTTGGAGGCGGTGAAGAATAGATTGGGCAGGTCAAGCCATAGACCTAACGAATGATGGAGGTTCGATTATTGCTGTAGATGACGGTTCGTTTGGGTTTTTAAAAACATCAAATATTTGAATTTAACAAAAAGAGAAATGAAAAAACCAGGAAATACCAAATTACCAAGTACAGATGAAGAGTTAAAAGCACTTGCTGCTAAGGAAAAAGGCAAATATACCTATGCAGTTAATGACTATTTTGCTAAGCCAAAATCATCTGCATTTCAATTATCTCCTAACGGTACTTTTATGAGCTACAGAGAAAAGGATGAAAATCTTAAAAAACATGTATACGTTAAAAACATCAAATCAGGTGAAGTAAAACGAGTTATTGAGGAAAAAGATGAACTAATAAGAGGGTACGGTTGGGCTAATGATGGCAGACTAGTATATGTAATGGATAAGGGAGGTAATGAAGATTATCATTTATTTGCGGTGGATATTGACGGTAAAAATCAAAAAGAATTAACTCCTTACAAGGGCGTTAAAGTAAACATTCTTGAAATGCTAAAAGAAGATAAAGATCATATGATAATATCTATGAATAAAAATAATGCAGAGGTTTTTGATCCATATAAAATCAATATCAAAAATGGGGAAATAGAGCAGCTTTATGAAAACAAAGATATCTCTAACCCAATAGCCAATTACGTTTTTGATAAAGATGGTAACCTTAGGGGGTATGCCAAATTAAAAGATGGAATGAATTATGAAATCTATTACCAAAAATCAAATGGGAAATTTGAAGTGATCCTAGAAACAAACTGGGACGACTCCTTCTACATTTCCAATTTTAATTATGCATCTACTAATAAAAGTGAAGCTTATGTCGTATCGAATTTAAACAGCGATAAAACAGAAGTATTCCGATACGATTTAGAAAAAAATGAAGTCATTGAAAAATTATTTGGTCACGAGAAATACGATGTAAATGGTGTTGCCACGTCAAGAAACAGAAGTTGGGAACTGGACTATTTCAGTTATGAAGGCGAAAAATATCATATTATTCCGATTAGTGATTATTACAAAAAATTACATGCTAGATTAATAGAAGAGTTTCCAAATCATGAATTTTATGTTTCAGACAAAACAGATGATGAGACTCAATATCTTATTTACGTAACCAGTGATAGATTATATGGAAAATACTATGCGTATAACGTTCAAAAAGATGAAATAAAGCTTCTTTTTGATTTAATGCCTCAGCTTAAGGAAAAGGATATGGCTGAAATGCGTCCCATTTCGTTTCAGAGTAGAGATGGCCTAACAATTCATGGATATATTACTTTGCCAAAAGAAGCTGTTGAAGGTGAAAAAGTACCCTTGGTTGTAAATCCCCATGGAGGTCCACAAGGGGTTAGAGATTCGTGGGGATTTAATCCTGAATCTCAGCTATTTGCAAGTAGAGGTTATGCCACTTTGCAAGTAAATTTCAGAATAAGTGGTGGATACGGAAAGGCTTTTTTAAGGAAAGGGTATAAACAAGTTGGAAGGAAAGCCATGGATGATGTGGAAGATGGTCTTAAATACGTCATTGAACGAGGTTGGATTGACCCAGAAAAGATAGCTATTTATGGCGGTAGTCATGGTGGATATGCAGTGTTGAGAGGTTTGACCAAAACACCTGAATTATATACTTGTGGTATCGATTACGTTGGGGTTTCAAACTTATTCTCTTTTATGGAAACCATTCCGCCTTATTGGAAACCTTACTTGAAAATGATCAAAGCTATCTGGTACGATCTAGATGTGGAAGAAGAAAAACAAATCATGAAAGAAGTTTCACCTGTATTTCACATTGATAAGATTAAAAAACCGCTATTTGTGGTTCAAGGAGCAAATGACCCTAGAGTTAATATCGATGAAAGCGATCAAATTGTGGAAGGTTTAAGAGCAAATGGAGTTTCAGTTCCCTACATGGTGAGATACGATGAAGGACATGGATTTGGTAAAGAAGAAAACAGGATGGAATTTTATCAAGCCATGATGGGATTCTTAGCCGAAAATTTAAAATAACAACACATATTGCAACATTGTTGCATTTATAATATATATTTGGCCCAAAATCAGCTATATGTTCTTAAAGTCACAAACGTTTCTTTTATCACTTTTTGTTTGCTTTAACATTCACAGTCAGCAGTTAACTGGGAAAATAGTAAGCGAAGTGGATGGAAGAGGTATTCCATTTTCTACTGTTTTTTGTTTAGAAACCCAAAACGGGGTTAAAGCAGATAGTTTAGGTCTTTTTAAATTTGAAAATTTCATCAGCAACCAAATGACATTACAAATCTCTGCCGCTGATTATGGCAGTGAAATGATTAAAGTTAATGCTTTAGATAATGAAATTATAGTTAAACTTAAGCCAGAACACATACATTTAGATGAGGTGATTATTTCCACATCAGATTCTAAACTGCAGCGGTACAGTACGTTTCCTGTAGAATCAAGAAAAATAGCAGATTTAAATAAAATTGAACAAACTAATATTGTAGAAGCCTTAACCAACATTCCAGGTGTCTATAATTTATCCACAGGAAATGGAATTGCTAAACCTGTCATAAGAGGACTTACTGGAATGAGGGTACTTACCTCTCAAAACGGTTTAAGATTAGAAAACCAACAATGGGGAGCTGATCACGGTTTTGCCGTACTCAATTTAGGTGTTGAAAGGGCCGAAATTATCAAAGGACCGAGCTCATTAATATATGGTGCTGACGCACTTGGGGGGGTTATCTATTTAGCAGACGAACCCTATGCAAATGCAAATAAAACTGAAATAAGAGCCAGTACAAAATTTGAAACCAACTCACTTGCCACAGTAAATAAAATATCATATAAAACATCTAAAAAGAATCTACGTTTTGCAGCTTATGGTGGCTACTTTTCGAGAGCAAATTATGCTATAGGAGATTCATCAAGTTTTATAAATT
>CAZJVX010000024.1:0-12630 GCA_964549345.1 uncultured Flavobacteriales bacterium
GTTTTAATTACAGGAGGAGATAGCCTATTAATAAAATCAATTGTAGAATATGAAAAAAATGGCATCTTTGCAGTTGAAAATCTAACCTTAATAGGGTTAAATCAGATTTTAAAAGAAAATGTTAAAGTTTAAAATAGGACTTTTAATTATAGTTTCGTTTCATTCTGTATTGGGGCAACAAGTAAATACTTCTCCTTTTTCAAGATATGGAGTTGGTGAGATAAATAATGTTACTTCGGCCTCCTATTTAGGATTTAGTAATAGTTCAATTGCATTTAGTGACCCTCAGTTTATTAATATTTCTAATCCAGCCTCTTACTCCAGAATGAGAAAATATAATCCTTTATTTGATGTAACTATTTCAGGGAAAACAGCTAATTATAACTCTAATTATAATGGGGATTTAAATTCATCATCAGGAACTAATCTAGGCTTAAATAATATGTACCTTGGTTTACCCATTGCTAAAAAATGGGGTGCTGTTATAGGAGTAAATACATTTTCTTCTCAGGGATATGAAGTGTCATCGACCATTTCAATAGATTCTTCACAAGTATCAAATGTTTTTCAAGGAGATGGGACCGTTAATCGATTATTTGTAGGAACAGGTATAGATTTAATTAACAGAGGTGACTCGCTTACTTTTTCAATTGGGGGGAATGCCTCATATATTTTTGGCAACTTAGAAAGATTAAGTTCAGTAGTATTTGATAACTCGAATACATATAATAGTAGAATACAATACAGGTCTTCAATAAGCGGTTGGTTATTTGATGGAGGGGTCCAGTTTATGAAGAGAATAACATCACGAAAAAAGAACAAGATTTACTTAAGAATGGGGGCTCATTATTCATTAGGTGCTGAATGGCAAACTTCTAATGATTATTTTGCTTACACATTTACTTACAATTTTGGAGTTCAAGAAATTCCAAAAGACACGCTGTCATCAAGAGAAAATTTAGATGGAAATTTTTCTATTCCTGAAAAAATGACTTTTGGGATTGGAATAGGAAAAAATAAGCAAGATAGAAGTAGTTGGGATTTAGCATTTCAATATGAAATTAGAGATTGGACTATATTCCAAGAAACCAATTCGATTGAGTCATGGTCCTCCCCTCAGTTAGGAAATAGCGAAAAGATGTCATTTGGATTTAGATGGACTCCAAATTTAGATTTTGCCAATACCAATAAATCTATATTTTCAAAATCAACTTACAGTATCGGAGGGCATCAGTCCAAGTCTTACATTTTAATTGATGAACTTAATTTAGATCATTATGGCATAAATTTTGGTCTAACTGTACCATTGCTAAGTTCAAGATCATTCTCTACCCTAAACATGGGCGTTGAATTAGGGAGACTTGGAGACTTAAACAACGTGAACATTGAAGAAAACTATATTAATTTTGCAATCGGTTTTACAATGGCTCCAGATACAAGGTACGACCGATGGTTTAGAAAAAGACAATATGATTAGAAATTATAACATGAAGAATATATTATTATTAGGTGTTTTTTTATTGATGCAAACTGCATTTTTTGCTCAAGATTGTAAAAATCAGTCCACTGATAATTATGGAGAAGACAGTGTAAATTGCAGAAAAAACTTTGCATTATATACAGGGTATCTGAAGCAAAAAAATTACGATGACGCTGTTATTTTTTGGGGTAAAACACAACAGAAGTGCCCTCAATTGAAATCAAATTTATATGCTAACGGTGCTTACATATATAAGCAATTAGTTAAAAGTAAAAAGAAAGCGAAATCAGCTGATACAGATGCATATAAAGATTCGCTTTATTTGGTGTATGATAACTGGTTTGAAAATTTTGGATTTTGCAATAAGACGAAAGTATCCCTAGCTAAGGATATTATTTATATAAACGATCAAAAAAAGTTCCCTAAAGCCTATTCGCTTTATAAAGAGGTTTTTGAAAGCGATCCTCAGATTATCACTTCTACAGATGTGAAATACTTCTTTGTCTACACGGGGATGTACATGTTAAAAACAGGCAAGATTGAATGTGAGGAATTTTTGTCCAACTATGAGACATTATCTGCTATTTGTGATAACAATATTTCAAAAGGTAACAAAGTTGAAAAATTCACCAATGTACAGAACATAATAGACAAAAAATTAGGCGAGACTCCTTGTGCTAGCTGTGAAAAATTAGAAGAAATTTATACGGTTAAATACAACAATAACCAAGAAGATATGGATCAGATTAGAAAAATATTTTCCAGCTTAAGTAATAATAAATGTACAGAGTCAAAATTGTATCTAACACTGCTAGATAAAGTATTGAACGACCCTAATAATCCTCCTACTTCAAAAGATTTATACAGCGCAGCTATTGCTGATTACAGAAGAAAAGATTTTTCTAAAGCTGAAGAAAGACTGAACCGAGCACTAACTTTTTCTGAAGATGAAGCACAAAATCAAAAGACATTTGAAATTTTATATGATATTGCTTTTAATAAAAAGCAATATAAAAAAGGGTTTGATATTGCAGGGAAATTATCAGACAATTGTGCGGCAAATGATAAAAAAGCGAGAATTATTGCAGCTAGTTCATCAAAATACGGAAATAGCGCTTTAAATAAGAGCTTAATTTACTGTTTAGCTTTGGAGTATTCTTCTAAATCTTGTGGCAAAACTACTTCAGCTGCGTTAAACAGTTGGAAAGGTCAATTGCTGCCAAAAAGTGAACTTATTATGCTTGATATTAAGAGTGGAAGTAGCCAAACGGTTCCTTTTTGGGGGCAAAGTGTAGAACTTAAAACTAGGGATTGAGCATTTACAAAAAGGCAAGAATTTTTTTATTCTTTTTTTTACTCTCGATTGCTTCTTGCTCATCATCAGAAACTCAGTTGATGGTGACTACTGAAGGTGTTCATGATGTATTCACTGAAACAGCTATGGGAGTGACATTAAATTTTTCAGAATTCGGTCAATCAAAATTAATGCTGAAGGCTCCTAAATTAGTTCGATTTGAGGACCAAGAAAACCAGCTTATAATGGAGTGTCCTTCTGGTCTTGAACTAACTTTCTATGATTCACTAAAAAATGTGGAATCCGTTCTAACAGCTGATTATGGGAAATTATTTACGCAAAATCAATTACTGGATGTACAAGAAAACGTGGTTTTTCACAACCAAAAACAAGACACATTATTCGCTAAGGAATTGCTAATTGATTTTGCAAAAGACAGTATATACTCAAAAAATGAAGTAACTTTTTCCAACATTGAGGGTAGAATTACAGGAAATAAGTTAAAGGCAAATAGTAATTTTACTTTTTTTGAGCTTTCAGACATTTCAGAAAGTCATGTAAATTATAAAATGGAATAATGGATTTAACTAAAAAAGTAAACAAGTTTGTTGAACGGTTTTGGCTAGTAATTGCTATATGCTCTTCAGTAGCTGTAGTAGTATTTAGAATCATTGATGGTTATTTTAATCAATATTACTTATTACTTGTCCCATTTACGTGGGGCATATATTTGGTACGTAGAGGTTTACGCATCAGACTAAACAGAGTAAGTTCACAAAAAGACCAAAAGAAATAAATGTCCATTTTACTTCTATTTTCTTTAGTTCTTTTTTCTCTTTTATGTTCTGCTTTTTTTTCAGGAATGGAAATTGCATTTATTTCCTCGAACAAGCTGAAGATTGAGTTGGATAATAATAAAGGGGAAATTGGCGCAAAAATTCTTTCTTATTTCAGCGACAAACCAGCTTGGTTTATTGCTACTATGCTTGTTGGTAATAACATAGCATTAGTTATTTACACCTTATATATGGCTGTATTATTAGATCCATATTTGATGGAAGCTGGACTAGGGTCTTCATCTATATTACTATTACAGACTATATTTTCTACCATCTTCATTTTAATATTTGCTGAATTTTTACCAAAAGCTATATTTAGGTTGAACCCAAATTTCATACTTAAGCTCTTTAGTGGAATTTTATTAGTTTTTTATATTTTGTTATGGCCTATAACCGCACTTGTGGTATATCTAACAAGAGTGATTTTACGATTTTTTGGTAAAGAAGATGGTAGTGATGAAAAGGTGAGTTTTAAAAAAACAGATTTAGATCAATATTTAGAAGAGCTTAAAAATGATTTAGATGAAGATGAGGAAATGGAACATGATGTGAAAATATTTCACAATGCACTGGGCTTTTCGGAAATTATAGCTAGAGATTGTATGATCCCTAGAAATGAAATTGTGGCACTTGAGATAAATGAGTCCATCGAAGATTTAAAGTCACAATTCTTAGATACGGGATTTTCAAGAATTCTAATTTTCAAGGATAATATTGATAATATCATTGGATATGTACATAGTACAGCTTTATTTAAATCACCTGAAAATATAAAATCAGCATTAATGCCAGTTGGTATTATCCCCGAAGCCATGGCGGCCAATCACATATTGGAAGATTTCATAGCAAAAAACAGAAATTTGGCTATTGTAGTAGATGAATTTGGAGGCACATCAGGTATTGTCACAATGGAAGACATTATAGAAGAAATTTTCGGAGAAATAGATGATGAACATGATCAAGAACTGTATACCCAAAAGAAATTATCTACAAATGAATTTGTTTTCTCTGCCAGATTAGAAATAGATATGATTAATGAAAAGTACAGACTGGGGCTTCCCGAAAAAGAAGATTATGAAACTCTTGGAGGCTTAATTATTAATATTGCTGAAACAATCCCTCAAAAGGGAGATGAATACCACATCGATCATTTTCATTTTCAGATTCTTGAAGTCGAAGAGACAAAAATTGTGGAGGTGTATATAAAAGTAGATGAAGAAAATAATTAATTAAATACCTTTTTCATCAATAACCTTCCAGGTAAATACGATGAAACAAACCCTACTATAGTTAAAACGGAAAGTAATAGGAGTACATCAACAGCTTTGATTACGATAGGCCAATATTCCAATGATGCGTCACTAAACGTAATGAGTTTAAATTCCATTTGCACATAACAAATAAATAGCCCAAATAATAACCCCAAGAGGCTTCCCAATAAGCTTATCAGCAACCCTTCTTTAAAAAAAATATTTCTTATCATATACTGATTACATCCTAAAGAAGATAATGTGAAGATATCTTTCTTTTTGTCGATGATGAGCATTGTAATGGATGAAGTAATAGTAAATGAAGATAATAAGAGTACAAATATAAGTATGGCCATGACCATCCACTTTTCAGTATCATTTGCCGCATAAATTAATTTGTTCTTTTCTTCATGAGAATAAGTAACTAGGTGCGGAAATTGTTTTTTGATATTCTCTTTAATTTCGTAGATATGATCGTTTTTTTCAGCGTAAATTAAAATAGTTGAAGCTCCGTTTTTATAGTTAAAAATTTTGTTTGCTGCTGAGTAATCTATTATTGCAGTTGAACCATCTATGTCAGGATTTATAGAAAACACACCAGTTAGGATGAAGTGGTTTTGTCTTAACACACTTTGATTTTGGACTGAAATTTTTTGGTCTTTATTCACTGAATACATTGAAATTTCAGACATGAAATTTTGATTTAAATCTGCCTGTAGTTGATGTTGTAGACCGTAGCCTAATATTATTCCTGGAAAAGACTTGAAATATAAATCTGCTTTTCCCTGGGTAAGATCATGTTCCCAATTTTGATTTTGAAATAAAACGCTATCTAAACCTATTACAGTTGCCGCAACCCATCTCTTGTCATATTTTAACATGGATGTTTCTTGAATTTGTTTGAAATAGTTTATGTTTTTTTTATACTCATTTAGATAAGAAAAAAGATGATCATCTGCACTTATCATTTTTCCTTTTTCAGGTTCTATATACATGTCAGCTGCATGTCTTCCGTACATATCTTCAACGTATTCTTGTATCCCATTAAACGCGCTTAAAATGATAACTAGGGCTGAAGCACTTATAAAAATTCCTAGAAAAGAAATAATGGAAATAATATTAATAATGTTTCTTGATTTTTTAGAAAAAAGATAACGCTTAGCTATAAATGTAGATACATTCATAATTGCTAAGCTAGTTAATCATTTTATCATTATTGTGTTGTAACATAATAATTACCTGGTTTTTTAGTGATTAGCAAATCTAACTCCATTTGAGTAAGAAAAGCATACAATTTAGAGGGGTTATATTTTAGAAAGGATGCTATCCTATCCGCATGAACAGGCTGATTTTCAAGAACAAATGACAACACCCTTTCCTCTTCGTTTGATAATTTTTTTTTAATGATTTTTTCAACATAATATGCTTTTGGTTTTAGTTCTTCTGTTATTTGTTCAAAGTCCTGTAATAATATGGCAAGATTACTTTTCACCAACTGGTTACAACCTTCCGAAGAAAGGGAATTAATATTTCCAGGTACAGCATATACCTCTCTATTATAACTTCCAGCAATTTGAGCTGTGATTAAGCTACCACCTTTCTTTTTTGACTCTACCACTACAGTACTTTGGCTTACTCCTGCGATAATTCTGTTTCTCTTTGGGAAGTTATATTTAGTGGGTTTACTTCTTGGTGGTAACTCTGAAATGACGGCCCCTATTTCTAAAATTTTTTCTATCTCTTTTTGATGGTTTTTTGGATAAACATGAAAATGACCACTTCCTAAAACAGCAAAATTGGAAATATTTAGATCAATGGCCTTTCTATGTGCAATGATATCAATTCCATATGCTAATCCGCTTACTATAGCTACCTTAAATCCATTCAGTGTTGCTACGATTTGGTTGGTGATATCAAGTCCATATTTTGTATTGTCTCTAGTTCCAACTATACTAATACAAGGTATGTGATTGATGTGTTTTTTACCTTTTTGATAAATAACATGAGGCCGGTCAATACAATTTAAAAGAAGCTTGGGGTAGTATTTGTCCTTTTGATTAATGATCTGAATATTGTTTTCTAGACAATCTTCTATGATTTGACTAGCGCGGTCTAATGTTTTATTGACGTTACAACTATAATACTGTGCAATTTTTTTAAAAAGCTCTTTCTCACTTTGATCAAGTGCATGTAATTGGTTGAGTATTTTCGGAGATAAGCCCTTGACGAGTGTTAATGCAATTGAATATTTCATAAATATTAATAAAAAGATTAGGGCATAGTTTTTTTACGTTTTATTTGTCAATCTCATATTTAAGATTACATTTGCAACGTATTATACAAATTTGAGAGGGGACGCGGGGACGCAAGTCCCCTCTTTTTTTACATGATAGCGAAAGAAAAAGTAATAGCATTAGCAGAAGAACGTATTCAAGAATTGAATAATGACAATTACTTAGTACAAGTCACCGTCACGAACAAGAACCAAATAAAAGTGGTAATGGATAATCTTTATAGAGGTGTTAGTATAAAGGATTGCATGAGTGTTAGCAGAAACATTGAGCATAACCTTGATCGTTCTGTAGAAGATTTCCAGCTCGAAGTAACTTCTCCTGGTCTTGATCAACCTTTTTTTGTTGAACAGCAGTATATCAAAAATATAGGTAGAAAAGTAACTGTAACTACTTTAGAACATCAGACCTTTTTAGGAGAGTTATTAGCCGTTAATGAAAACGATATTTCTGTACTTGAATATGTAAAACCAAGAAACAGTAAATCAAAAAAAATGATTCCGGGTAACACCATATTCATTGAAAAATCAAAGATTAAAGAAAGTAAACTAATAATATCTATTTAAATAAATAAATATGAACGCAATAGATTTAATTGATTCATTCACCGAATTCAAAGAGCTCAAAAATATTGACAGAGTCACTATGATGAGAATTGTAGAAGATGTCTTTAGGACTACTCTTAAAAGAAAATATGGATCTGATGATAACGTAGATGTTATTATCAATCCAGATAAAGGGGACTTAGAAATATGGCTCAGTAGAGAAATTGTTCAGGACGTTGATCTAGAAGATGAAGGCACCCAAATTAAATTATCTGAAGCTTTAAAAATAGAACCTGATTTTGAAATCGGAGAAGAAGTTTCACAAGAAATTAAAGTGGAAGATTTTGGAAGAAGAAACATATTAGCACTAAGACAGAATTTAGTTGCAAAAGTACTTGAACTTGAGAAAGACGGAATTTATCAAAAATACAAGGAAAGAGTAGGAGACATTGTGAATGGTGAGGTTTATCAAATTTGGAAGAGAGAGATTTTAGTACTTGATGATGATGGAAATGAATTGATTTTACCAAAATCAGAACAAATCCCATCAGATTATTTCAGAAAAGGTGATACCATAAGAGCAGTGGTGGCTAAAGTAGATTTAAGAAATAATAACCCAGTGATTATTTTATCCAGAACAGCACCTGAGTTTTTAGCACGATTATTTGAGCAAGAAGTACCTGAAGTTTTTGATGGGTTAATTACCATTAAAAAAATTGTTAGAAATCCAGGTGAAAGAGCAAAAGTTGCTGTGGAATCTTACGATGATAGAATTGACCCCGTAGGAGCTTGTGTTGGTATGAATGGAACTAGAATACATGGAATTGTAAGAGAATTAAGAAATGAAAATATTGATGTTATTCCATGGACGAATAATATGCAATTGCTCATACAAAGATCTCTTAACCCTGCAAAAATTACCAATATGGAAATTAATGATGATGAGATGCGAGTTGAAGTTTTCCTAAAACCTGACGAAGTTTCAAAAGCAATAGGTAAGGGAGGTCATAATATAAAATTAGCATCTAAGTTAACAGGCTACGAAATTGATGTTTACCGAGAAGGAGCAGAAGATATTGATGATGTAGATTTAGATGAATTCTCAGATGAAATTGATGGTTGGATTATAGATGAATTGAAAGCTATAGGTTGTGATTCTGCTAAAAGTGTATTAGAAATAGGAGTAGAAGATTTAGTGAAAAGAACTGATCTTGAGGAAGAAACAATTGAAGAAATTGTCAAAATATTAAATTCAGAATTTGAGTAAATAAAGTAAGAAAGAAAACCAGTTATGGCAGTAATTAAAAGGTTAAGTAAAGTAGCAAGAGAATTAAATGTAGGGATATCCACCATTGTTGAATTTTTGGGTTCGCAGGGAAAAGAGGTGAGTGCAAATCCTAATACAAAAATTGATGAGGAGCTCTACATGCTATTACTTGAAGAATTTCACAAAGAGAAATTTGAAAAGGAAAAAGCAGATAAAGTAAATATTGACAAGCCAGAAAGAACGGTCATAACAATATCAAAAGAAGAGCAGGCTAAATCAGAAGAAAAAGTAGACAGGATTGAAGCAAAAGCGGATAAGCTATCCGGGCTATCCGTCGTAGGCAAAATTGATTTAGATACTAAACCAGCCAAAAAGGAACAAAATACAGAAAAAGAAGTAAAAGAACCTGAAGTTAAGTCTTCTGATGAGCCAAAAGAAGAAATAAGCACCATAAAAGCAGAGGCGAAAAAACTTTCAGGGCCAACGGTTTTGGGAAAAATCAACCTTCCTGTGGAAAAGGAAAAGAAAAAATCTGATGATGACAACGATAGTGACTCCTCTAGAAGAAAAAGAAAAAGAATTAAAAAAGTAAACGTAGAGAAAGCAGGAAGAAGAGCATCAAAAGAACATAAGAAAACAACTAAAGGTCCACAAAAAACAGAAGTTTCAGAAGAAGAAATTCAAAAGGAAATTCGTGAAACCTTAGCAAGGTTGAGTAGTAAGGGTAAGTCAAAGGCTTCCAAGTTTAGAAGAGAAAAAAGACAAGCTGTTTCTGAAAAAATTGAGCAGGAAGAAATCAGAGCTGAGGCAGAAAAAAATGTACTAAAACTAACAGAATTTGTAACGGTTTCTGAGCTAGCTTTAATGATGTCTAAGTCACCTAATGAGGTGATAGGTACGCTTATGTCAATTGGAATATTTGCTTCCATTAATCAAAGACTGGATGCGGAAACGTTAACCATGGTTGCAGAAGAGTATGGATTTGAAGTGGAATTTGTTAGTGCTGATGTTACTGCTTCTGTTATTGAGGATACTCAGGATCCAGCTCTTATGGTAGATAGACCGCCAATAGTCACAGTAATGGGTCACGTTGATCACGGTAAAACATCCTTGTTAGATTACATTAGAAATGCAGATGTAACATCCGGTGAAGCAGGTGGTATAACCCAACATATTGGAGCATATTCGGTCAAGCATAATAAAAAGTTAATTACATTCTTAGATACTCCAGGTCACGAAGCGTTTACTGCAATGAGAGCTAGAGGGGCACAAGTTACGGATGTAGCCATCATTATTATTGCGGCAGATGATAGAGTTATGCCACAAACTAAAGAGGCTATTAATCACGCCCAGGCTGCAGGAGTACCCATGGTATTTGCTTTAAATAAATGCGACAGGCCTAGTGCTAACCCCGATAAGATTAAAGAAGAACTTTCTGCTATGAATATTCTGGTGGAAGACTGGGGAGGAAAATATCAATGTCAAGAAATTTCAGCAAAATCAGGAAATGGAATTGAAGATTTACTTGAGAAAGTGCTATTAGAGTCTGAACTTTTAGAACTTAAAGCTGATCCCGAAACTCATGCTAAAGGAACAGTAATTGAAGCTTCTCTTGATAAAGGACGTGGATTTGTCACTACGCTACTTGTACAATATGGAACATTAACAGTTGGAGACTCTTTGATTGCTGGTACAGAGTTTGGAAAAATTAAGGCAATGCATGATGAAAACGGTCGTCCAGTTAAAGAGGCTGGTCCTTCTAGACCAGTTTCAGTACTCGGGATGAATGGTGCATCTAGTGCTGGCGATGTGTTTAATGTAATGACTGACGAAAAGGAAATAAAACAAATTGCGTTAAAGCGTCAGCAACTTCAACGTGAACAAGGTCTTAGAACCACTAAACACATTACTCTTGATGAAATTGGAAGAAGAATTGCGCTTGGAGATTTCCAAGAATTAAATGTCATTGTGAAAGGGGATGTAGATGGTTCAATTGAAGCCCTTTCAGATTCTTTATTGAAACTTTCCCAGGAGTCTATTCAAATTAATGTGATCCATAAAGCAGTAGGTCAGATTACTGAGTCTGATATCTTATTGGCGTCTGCTTCTGACGCGATAGTTATTGGGTTCCAGGTAAGGCCGTCTGCTGGAGCAAGAAAACTAGCAGAAAAAGAAGAAATTGACATTAGGTTATATTCTATTATTTACAAGGCTATTGAAGAAATTAAAGAGGCAATGGAGGGTATGCTTTCACCTGAATTTAAAGAAGAAATTGTAGCAACTGCTGAAATTCGGGAGACTTTTAAAATTTCTAAAGTAGGAACAATTGCTGGGTGTTATGTGGTTGAAGGTAAAATTAACCGTAATCATAAAGTCCGTATCATAAGAGACGGTATCGTAGTTTACTCTGGTGAATTGGGATCTTTAAAACGATTTAAGGATGATGTTAAGGAAGTTCAGCATGGATACGAATGTGGATTAAATATCGATAAATTTAATGATATAAAGGTTGGAGATGTAGTTGAAGCATACGAGGAAGTAGAAGTAAACAGAAAACTCTAGTTTTTAGTTTTTTCCATACTCAAGGGTAAAAAATATTTCAACTGAATATTGAAATAATTTCCTCTCAAGAAAGCAGCTTCATAATTATCAAAATCACCGCCTGATCCGGAATAATAATATTTAAAATGGGTAACTAAAATGGTAGATATGGGGATATTCACCTGACTACCAATATAAAATATACCAGCATCTTTATCTCGAAATTCTACACCAATTGAGGCATTAACAGACCCATTTATCCATCTTGCTCTTTCGGAGTAATGATGAATTAAATTTTGGCTACTCTTTGAAGCCACTGCTGAAGCATAAAAGTCCAATTCAGCACCTAAAGAAGTATTCATGTGCATATTGTCGCTTAGCTGAATAAAAACAAGGGCATTAAAAGGGAAAGCATAGTTAATATATCCAAAGTCACCTATATCTGAACTAGATGAACTAATGAAATTATTTTCACCTTTAAATTTAAAGTTTCGTCTGCAAAATAAAATACCTGACTCAAGGGTAATATTTTTTGATTTGGTATTTCTCATTAACATGCCAAATTGATACCCAATTTTACTAGACAATTCAATATTAGAAAAATTGTTTTCTAGAAGAAGTGGCCCAGCTCCAAAGTAATCAATTGGTATTAACGGGCTTAAAGTGAATCCGATCATTTTATCCCCCACATTATTTTGCGATACGATTTGACCATAGCATGTCAACAATAACATAATGAAGAGGTAGTAAAGAGGTTTAGTTACCATTATTGATTTTGCAAATAGGAGATGATAGCAAATATAATAACGAGAAGGCAAAATGCATAAATGGATATTCTTCCCCAATACGAATCAATAGTAGGTGAACGAAACTTACCAAGAGCTTCATAATTCAATTTTTGAACAATTTGATTATCAGATTTTCTAACTCCAAATAAATAAACCAAACCCCTGTTGGATTCCTCTTCCCCTTTTTCAAAGTGAATTTTTCTTTCTTGAAGTGAGTTTTCAAAATAGCATGCTTTTTCCTTTTCATAAAAGAAAAATACCTTGTAAGCTTTATTGGTGGGATGATCTTTATGATTGGTTAATTTTAAGAATCCCTCGTCCATATCATCCATGCC
>CAZJVX010000024.1:12730-16289 GCA_964549345.1 uncultured Flavobacteriales bacterium
ATGCCACTCTGTTAGATATTCAATAGGCTTACGTTGACCCTTTGGCCAATTATGATTTGGATAACCTAAGTAAATTATTCCCATACATTTATCTTGATCTCTAATTTTTAATATTTCATTCATTTCTTGCGTATATATTACTTTGGGAGTTGACCAAAATGAACCAATACCATAGGCAGTCGCGGTTAAACAAATATTTTGAACAGCACATGCCACAGACGAAATCTCTTCAATTTCAGGAATTTTTGGATTATCTCCTCTTTTCATGTATACCACTATTGCCGCAGATGACTGAAATGGCCTTGCTTGAATTTTTAGTAATTTATCTTCTCTGAATTGATCTTTAGGCGTAAGTTTTTTGTAAAGACTACTTAAAGATTCAGCTAATACATTTCTGCTTTCTCCTGTGTATATTTTAAAACGCCAAGGTTGAGTCATACCATGTGTAGGTGCCCATGTAGCATTTTGTAATAAGTGCTCTATAATTTCTCTATGAACAGTTCTAGATGAGTAATGTTGAGGATATATGGTTCTCCTATTTTTAATGACATCTGTTATTTCGCTTAGATTATATTTCATAATGATGAATTAAAATGTAATATTAAATCTCATTTTCTTATTTATTAAATATTTTATAGAAAATATGATAAAATAATACCTTTGTTGAACAAGTTTTGGAATGAAAATTAGTGCCATCATACCTACATTCAACGAAGAAGATCATATCATAGCGGCCATAGAATCCTTGTCTTGGGCAGATGAAATCATAGTGGTAGACTCTTTTAGTACGGATAATACGGTTGCTCTTGCTCAATCAAAAGGAGTTAAAATTTTGCAACGCGATTATGAGTATTCAGCGTCACAGAAAAACTGGGCTATTCCTCAAGCAAGTTTTGATTGGGTATTCATTTTAGACGCAGATGAGAGGGTGGAAGATAATTTAAAAAAAGAAATTAGTAAGATAAAAAACAGTCAACCTAAAAACGATGCATATTGGATTCCTCGACAAAATCATTTCATGGGGAAGAAAATTAGATTTTCGGGTTGGCAAGGAGATAAGGTAATAAGGTTATTCAACAGAAGGAAATGTCATTATGAAGATAAAAAAGTACACGCTGAAATTATTTGTAGCGGCAGCATAGGTAAATTGAAATCTCCTTTAATGCATTATACATTTAAAAGTGTGGCTCATTATATGCAAAAGTGGGATAAGTATTCCACCTGGAGCGCTCAAGATCACTTAAGTACTTCACCACCCAATCTTTTTCACTTTGTAGTAAAGCCTGCTTTTCGCTTTTTTAGGGACTTTATATTAAGAGGCGGAATACTAGATGGAAGAATAGGATATGTTGTATGTAAACTATCTAGTATGGGTGTATTTATGCGCTATGTGAAAATACAAGAAAAGTTTAAAAACTAATTTTACCATTTTGCATCTGGGTAGAGTAACGGTAAGTGTTGCATTTCAGCTAGCAGATATCCCATGTATTCCGTGTGGAAACCGTCTTTTCCATATTGTAGGGTGTAATGGATATTTTCAGGTGAGGAAAGACTAGCATCATTTAACGTATCCGTAACGATATTAAACCAATCGTTCTTTATTTCATGATTTGATACACCAATACCTTCTTTAGTCATTTCATTATCGATTTCATTATCATAGAATAATTCATCTATATACATCCATAATTCGTTTATGGCGACTTGTAATCTATGATTGCTTTCTTTTGTTCCCTGCCCAAGCCGAATCACCCAGTCTTGGCTTCTTTGAAGGTGGTATCTGACTTCTTTAACGGATTTTTTACTTATTCCAGCAATGGTTTCGTCTTTGCTGTTGCATAAAGAATTGTAAAATAAATTGTGATATACGTCAATAAAAAATTGCCTTACTAAAACGTAAGCAAAGTCAATATTGGGAACTTCTACTATGTGAAATGATCTAAAGTCTTTCTCTTTCCTTTTAAAAGCTAGTTCATCAGCTGTAAGTTCACCATGTAAATTAGCTGCATAGCTTAAAAAGTTTTCTGCTTGCCCTAAGAGGTCAAGTCCGACATTGGTTATGGCTAAATCTTCCTCTAAATGTGGTGCTTTACTACAATATTCACCAATTCGTTGGCTTAAGATCAAAGGTGTGTCACCTAGCCTTAAACAGTATTCATAAAGTGATTGATTCATTATATGTGTTTTACCCCATCAGGAACTTTATAAAAAGTAGGATGACGATATACCTTATCATTTGAGGGGTCAAAGAAGGCTTCATCATCAACTGACTGGGAGGAAACAATATCATCTGCTTTAACAAGCCAAATCCCATTTCCTTCGTTTCTTCTGGTATAAAGGTCTCTAGCGGATTGCATGGCCATTTTTTTATCATATGCATGTAAACTACCCACGTGTTTGAACGGTCTTCCCGCTTTAACTTGAATAAAAACTTCCCACAAAATGCCTTGGTTATCCTTTTCCATTAAGCTGTTTTTTTGATGCTTTTATTCTTTTTTGCATATGCTATTGCACCCTCTCTTACCCAGCCTCCTTTTTCGTGTGCGTCCCTGTGATGTGCTAATCTTTTTTTGTTTCCTGCACCATATCCTTTTACTACATTCCAAAATTCATCCCAATTTATTTTGCCATATTCATAGTGGCCGTTTGATTCATTCCATTTTAGATCAGGGTCAGGAAAAGTTAAACCGATGTGTTCTCCCTGTTTTATAGTTTTATCTATAAATTTTTGCCTTAATTCGTCATTGGATTCTCGTTTGATTTTCCATTTTAAAGATTGATTCGAATGTGCACTGTCAGCATCATGAGGCCCAAACATCATAATGGATGGCCACCACCATCTATTCAATGCATCTTGAGCCATTTCTTTTTGTTCTGCGGTACCATTTGCCAATGTAACCATAATCTCATAACCTTGTCTTTGATGGAAACTTTCTTCCATACAAATCTTCACCATAGCTCTTGAGTATGGCCCATAGGATGTTCCTTGTAGTGAAACTTGATTTACAATAGCTGCACCATCTACCAACCATCCTATAGCTCCAATATCAGCCCATGTTAAAGTAGGGTAATTGAAAACACTGGAATATTTTGCTTTTCCCTCGTGCAACCATTCTAAGAATTGTTCTCTTTTAACACCTAATGTTTCTGCGGCACAATATAGGTAGAGTCCATGACCAGCCTCATCTTGAATTTTTGCCATCAAAATTTTCTTACTTCTTAAGCTTGGTGCTCTTGTAAGCCAATTGCCTTCAGGCTGCATTCCAATTACTTCTGAATGAGCATGTTGTGATATTTGTCTAATGAGAGTTTGTCTGTATTTTTCAGGCATCCAGTCTTTAGGCTCAATTTTAATATCAGCATCTATTTTTGCTTGAAAAGCTTCTAGTTTTTTTGCATCTTCCATGGCTTAAATTTCAATTTGTGCAAAATTAGTAAGGATTTCATGACCATTGAGGTTTTGTTCACCCCAATTATTCATTTCATCATTTGTCCATAATTTAGGAAAAAACATTCTACGTTGGTATTTTGGATGCATGTATTTTTTCCAATCACTTCC
>CAZJVX010000025.1:0-15389 GCA_964549345.1 uncultured Flavobacteriales bacterium
TTTCTTTTTCAGACACTTCCCTCACTAAGTTTATCGTTTTTGAATTATAGTATTGTATTTTGTCCATATCCAACTTTTGCCTTTCAATATTTGCTCTAAGACCGCTTGTAAAAACAACCTTACATGAATTGAAACAAAAAATAACTGCAATTAAAAGGACGAATTTGTACATATGACTTGACATGGTAATATAGTATGATTAATAGATGGTAATATTAATAAATATAGTTTTAATATTTCATTATTTCATCTGAAATCCAATCTCCCACTTCACATGTTTTGTGACTGTTCATTTCTGCTAAATCTTGAGTGACTACTTTTTTTCTAACAATTTTTCTACTATTTCTTTGATGAGTAACTATTCTTTTTTTTTAAAACCCGCTCTTAAACATAATGGCTGCAGATAATATTGTAGCTATCCATGGTTATATTCTACATTACCAATTATTTTAGCATAATTTTGGTTTAAAACCATTTTTCTATGAAAACAAGATGGATTATACTTTCAATACTGGGCTTAATGCTCATATCCACTGGGCTATGTGTTTTTGGAGAAGCGCTCATAAAAAAAATAAATAAGGAGAACTATTTTTGGTTGGGCACCCTTTCATTGGTGATTTTTAATTCCGGTATATGTATATTTGGTCAATCTATCAT
The DNA here is from genome assembly GCA_964549345.1 of uncultured Flavobacteriales bacterium. Classification (GTDB taxonomy): domain Bacteria; phylum Bacteroidota; class Bacteroidia; order Flavobacteriales_D; family Parvicellaceae. The sequence continues at coordinate 658 of CAZJVX010000025.1, forward strand.
TGTAAAAATGAAATCAAAAACATAAAGATGGACATTTTAGATTTTGAAAATAGTACTTACAGCGTTAACCTAAGAAAGTTAACCAAAAAGTCAAGACTTGGTTTTGGATATAATAGCATTAAACACATTACTATTCAGGATATTCTAATCATGAATAAACACAAAGACCTTATTAAAATTTATTATGGACTAGGAAAAATAAATTTCACGGATGACATACTTGATGAACTAGGAATCAGCCAAGAAATGAGAATTGAAAAGCCTGGTAAAATTGAAGATTACGAAGAGAGGGATGTAATGGTAGATAAAGCCGTAAGAGCAGTAAAAGCAAGAAAAAAAGCAGAACACCAAGCTTTTAAAAAGATGGCTGAAGAAATGAGAAAAAACGAGGAAAAATTTGACAATCAAAAAGAAGATTAATTTATAATATCACTAATTTCTCGATCTGGTGATTCTCAATTTTTAAGAAATATATTCCTGTAACGATTGCATTTAATAAGATTTCATTAGAATGAGTTTTCAATATCATTCTTCCATTAACATCATATAATGTTAAATCTAATTTGTTGTTGCTATTTATAAATAACATTCTCTCCTTAGTAACAGTAATCTTATATTTTTTGATGTGTTCATTACCAATGCTTAGAGGTCCCCAGGGATTGTCAGCAACAGGGCCACTCCAAATCGCTGTTGCCAAAAAAGGATTATCTACAAAAGGATTTCTGTTTCCCTGATATGAAAAAATAATATTGTTTCTATTAATTTCAAATACAGAAACTGGATCTTCAGCATTCCACATTAAAAAAATATCTGGCAAATCTCCTTGAGGTGAAAGAGAAGACATCCCCGCCCCTACATCTGTAGCTGGACATTGGTTTGGATACCTGAGGTACATATACATCATCATTCTAGCTATATCTCCTTTCCATTCATCACCTGGATACCAATGACCATCGTTAGTTACTCCTGCTGTACCATTTCCAGGTCCAAATTTTCTATTACCACGAAATGTATTGGTTACATAGTCGCATGATCTTAAATTATGTACATCTGTGCCAGGTCCAGGAAAAGAAGTACTTAGGGATGGATTAGCTAGCGATTTTGGATAAACATGTTCTCTATTCCATAGACCATCACACGGACTGCCATGACAAGAAAGGGACTTGTCCCGTGAAATATCATTTTGAAATGCTTGATCAAAATCATCATAACCGTATACCAAATAAACTTTTGTGCTGTCCAATAAATAGGTGTCTGAAGATTTAATGATATCCCAAGTATCAATTGCCGAACTAGATGTGTATTGAAAATCTGTATGATGTGATGTGCTGATTAAACTGGCTAACTCGCTTTTAAGATTATCTCCGATTAGAGTAAAGTCGATCCCCTGGTAGTAAAGGGGAACTTGAGAGCTTGCTGAGTGATAAACAAAACAGAAAAAAGATAATATGTAAATTGCTTTTTTCAATTATACAGACAGGCAATTTAGCCATTCTATTTCAAAACATACAGTCATCCCTACAAATTCACAATTTGTTTAAAAGTTGAAACGGAAAAACCATTTAAAATAACCTCCCTGTATTGTTTAGATGTGGTATCTAATAACGGGTTTGTGTGATTTAGATGTGTGAAATATAATTTTGACTTTATTTTTTCATCTTCTGTATCAAACAGCTGCATAGTTTCTACCACAAACGGATGTGGAATTTCAGCCATATTTCGATGGTTAATTTCTTCCGAATCATAAAAGGTGCCATCAATAAAAGCGGCATCAACCGTTTTAAGTTCATAAGCTAAGTCTTTATTCCATTTTCCCCACTTGTCAATATCTGGAATAAATAAAATAGATTTATTTGGCCCCATTATTTTAAAACCTACTGTTTCAGAAAATTCGTCCCTGTGAGGAACTAAAAAAGGAATGATTTGAATATCATTACTTAATTGTATAGATTGATCAGGATCCATATTTATAATAGAAATGTTATTGAGATTGATAAGCTGATTCCATGGACCATTTTGCATTAGAAATCCTTTCATTCTAGACATCGTATATACGGGAATCTTTTTGGACGAAACAGATTCTCTACCTAAATACATTAAACCTGTGTAGTGGCCTATGTGGGCATGTGTTATAAATATGCCATCGGGCAACTCGTCATGCCTGAATCCACTAATCTCTTTTAACGTCTTAGCTTGTATTATAAAGTCAGGAGTAGATTCAATCATCCAAAATTTATTGACTTTAGAGTCAACAATTCCTAAAGAAACGACATTTCTGGAAGGATCAGGGTTTTTAAATAAATCCGAACAACACTTTTTTATGCAACCTATTTGTGGTGATCCAGCGTCTTGAGTTGTTCCAAGGATAACAACATAAGGTGACTGAGATAGAAAGTGGTTGAACTTAAATAAAAAGAGTAAAATGAAAACAACTTGATATATGCTCTTCATCTTTATACTTTTTTTCTGTGTTTTAAAACTGACAAAATAATTCTCTAAGCAGAAGAAACTGAAAATTAAGGTTTTGTAAACCAATATGCTAATCCAATTAGTAAAAATTGTATGGGCAATCTTACCCATGAAGCAATAAATGAAGATATTCCAATTGCCTGTTGTGGTACTTCATTAAATGCCAAGTAAATATTTGCAGGGTATACAGCGACTAATAATAAAATTAAGCCCCAACCTACATATTTTCTGAGCCTTTTAAATAATAAACCAACCCCTAATCCTATTTCAATCGCCCCACTTAAAAACACTAATTCAAGGTGAAATGGCAGATAGGGGGGCATGATTTTTAAGAAAAAATCAGGTTGAAAAAAATGAAGGAAACCTATATATACATATCCTGCTGACGAAAGGTAAAGGATGGGAAGCTTAAATCTACTTATCATTTTTACTTTTTCTATACTTAAAGAGATTCAATTTTTTTATCCATTTTGTGTTTTTCTGATTCCTCATTTCTTGGGGCTCATGTTTTTGTAAATGAATTTTAGGATAGGGAAATCCTTCTTGAATATTAATATTATAATCTGCAAATAAGTTTTTCGCGTGGTCTGAATATACTTGCATCTTAGCGTAGTCTTCGTTTCGAGAAAAGTATTCTTTACCATACATTTTATTAGAGCAGGGCAACACTTCGTAATGCCATTTTTCATTTTTATAAAACTTGTTTACCCATGTTAATATATATTCTTTATCACTGATACTTGCTTTATCTCTTTTAACGATGCTGCATCTAAACATTACTCCTCCATCCTTTCTAAAATCACGTTGATTAGAAACAAAGTTTCCAAGAGAATAAACTGTTAAAAATTCTTTATCATTATTTTTTGTGTAGTGCATAGGCTGTACCACGTGAGGATGTGAACCTATGACGATATCTACCCCGTGCCTTTTAAAAAATTGATTAAAATTCTTTTGATACAGATTTGGTTGATCCTGGTACTCTGCTCCCCAATGCACAAAAACAATTAACTTATCTAGATTTTTAGTTCTCGCAAACTTCAGATCTTTTTTAATCAAGATAGAGTCCAATAAGTTTACATAAGTTGGAGCGTGAAAAGGAATTCCATTTGTACCATAAGTGTAGTTCAATAACCCTACTCTTATACCTTCTTTTTCTAAAACAAGAAGATTTAGGCTATCTCTGTTTTGTTGATTTGAAAATGTTCCTGTGTGCAGTATTTCCAAGCTATCTAAAACTCGATTGGTGCGCATAATTCCCATACTCCCTCTGTCGCATGAATGGTTATTCGCAGTAACTAATACATCTATACCATTATTTTTACATGCCTCTGCTAACTCGTCTGGTGAACTAAATTGAGGATATCCATCAAAAGGTGGACCCGCCAAGGTGACTTCGAGATTAGCAACAGCAAAATCAACAGAAGAAATAATATCTTCAACGGGTTCAAAAACCTCATTGTAATCATATTTTTTTAGAGAATCATTCCAGGCAGATTTAATTTGAGGACCATGTCCCATAATATCACCTAAAAACAATAAACTCATTTCTTGTGCAGTAGATGATAGAATGTGAAACAATAATAAGAACGATAAAATCCTCTTAAAAAAATCAAATAGAAAGTTCATTGGCTTAAAAATATTGCATTAGTTTTCATTTTTAGAAATGAAAATCAACGACATTGAGTTTACACAATGTCTAGTGTCTTTTTTGGTAAATCCTTCTCCGTAAAAAACATGTCCGAGATGTCCATTACAATTATTACAAATGATTTCTGTACGCCTTCCATCTGAGTCTCTTACTTTTTTTACTGCTCCTTCAATTTCGTCATCAAAACTAGGCCAACCACAACTCGATTTAAATTTATCTTTGGAAATATATAGAGGGGCGTTACACTGCTTACATAAGTATGTACCTTCTTCATAATGATTGTTGTATTTCCCTGTAAACGGATATTCAGTTCCTTTGTGTAAAATAATATGCTCTTCTTCCTTTGTAAGTTTATTATAATTTGTCTTATCCATAATTATTATTTTTTTATTGTGTTTTGTTTGACCAATTACAGAAGTGGATACTATGACTAAAAATAGTAGTAAAATGTTCTTACTCATAACTTAGGTTTTTAAACTTAGTATCAATATAACTTGCCATAACAATGTCTTTTTTGGTAATTTGATTTTCATCAAATGAAAATAACTCTATACCCAAAGAATTAAAGTTGATGATCATTATAGGGTGGTGGTCTGATTCAATAATTTTAGGCAATAATCTGTTCACAAAGTTTATCACAGATTCAAAATTTTTAAACTGATATTGCTTACATAATCTTCCGTCTTTTAATAACCAGTTATGACTTTCTATTAAATACTCAATTTGTGAATTGGTGTTTTTACTCATGCATTTTGGAAATATAATTTTCAAATCTTTTCATCACAATTGAATGCGATTTGGCTTGTGTAAAGCGATATATAAACCATGGTAGCCTTGGTACAAATTCATGTATTGCTGTAATAATATAGGCTCCACCTAAAATAGATCTGAATTCTAGCCATCCCAAATCTTTTCTTTTAGTAAGTAAACCACCCGTGATATAAAACAACTGTCTATTTATATCACTTCTTTCATAAACATACTCCAACTGCAAAAGACAAACACCAAAAAGGTTAAACCTAAGTCTATATTCATGATTCTCAACCTTGATTAAACTTTGAAAAGTTGTACTTAACCAAATAGGATATCGTTTAGCTACCCAGGAAGCTGATTTTTTAGCTGGATTTGCAATTCGCTGAACACTTCTAACGGTATTCTTGGGTTTAGAATGACTTAATGAAAAAGAAGGTAGTTTGGGTATTGTTTTTTCCTGATTTAATGCCTTTTCAATACTTTTATTAATTGAAATGCTGTTTTTCTGATTCAAGCTGTGGTCTGGGTTTAAAGTCATTTCGTGCTTTAGACTCTCGATTAAAGGGGAAACAAAATCAGTACTCGAACCACTAAATAATCCCACCCAAAGCTTTGACATACCTAATGAAAAAAATGGAACTGAAAAAATCCATCTCTTTTTACCCATAACATCTGCTGTTTTTTTTAAGATTTCCATGTATGTAACCACCTCATCACCTCCTATTTCAATAAATTGATGATAAAACGAATTGTTACCAATAACCACGTCAATAGAACTAAGTGCCAACTCTAAGTCTGCGGGTTGATTCTTTGATAACGTCCATTTTGGGCAAGCCATTACTGGTAAATTTTGAACCAGTTTTTTAATGATTTTAAAGGACGATCCTCCTGGTCCAATAATAATTCCAGCCCTAATGGTGGTTAAAGGAGTATCTCTTGATCCTAAAACTTGCTCTACTTCGTATCTTGATTTAAGGTGTTTTGATAAACGTTTGTCATCTTTTGGGAGTATTCCCCCTAAATAAATAATTTGTTTCACCTTACAAACACTCGCTGCCCTTGAAAAATTATCTGCTAATAAAAGATCAGTGTCCTCAAAGCTTGCTTGATTTAGTCTAGTGGACGGCTGCATGGAGTGTACTAAATATACCGCATAATCAACGTCTTTAAGCGCCTCAATACTGCTTGATATGGAAAATAAATCAACTACACGCCAATGGACATCATTCTCTTTCCCATCAGCTTTTCTTCTGGAAAGGGCAATGATTTCATATTTAGATTTATATCGCTCTATAAACCAACGACCAACAAATCCAGTAGCGCCTGCAATAGCAACTTTTTTCTTTTTCATCTTTTTAAAAATCCTACTAAAACTAATAAGTAAGTTACATATTTATATAATTGATGAAGATATGTTTACTGTTATAAATCCTTAATTTGAATTTAAAGTTTGATAGTATGTTTCTTTTGAATTAAGAATTTGAATGGCTTGTTGAATCCATAAATCACTATGAGAAAGATGATGGTAAACTCCTTCATTAAAGGAGGTAAATAAAATTAATTTTTGATATAAAATAGACTTGATCAATTCTTGATTTAAGTTTATTTTATACAACTTTTGTTTCTCCAACTGATGTACTAACTTTTTTATTTTTCGATTGGCTCTTTTGAAGTCCTGAAATAAAGTTTCAAATTTTAAAAATTCAATGTGTTTTTCCAGTTTAATTCTTTGGTGATTATCATTTAAAAATTTAATCCAATCATTTGAAATGAGTTTCCAATTTTTAAAGACATCACCTCCGTATTCTCTTATTGCATCAACAGCAAATTCGAAAACTAAACCTGATTTTTCAATAGCTGTTAGAATATTTAATTGTCTATCAGAATAATCTAATTTTATGTCTGGGGTTACTCCGTCACCACTAATTAATTTCCTTCCGTTTTTTGATTCAAAAGAATCATTTTTGATAACAGTAGTTTTTTTGGAGTTATAATTTTTAGAATAATCTGTTCGCTGTATACATCGACCTGAGGGTAAATGATACCTTGCTGCTGTAATATACAAACTCGAACCATCATTAAAATACCTAGTTCCCTGAACTATTCCTTTGCCTCCAGTCTTCTTTCCTAACAAAACACCTCTATCTAAATCCTGGATAGTTCCACAAAAAATTTCTCCAGAGGAAATTGTTTTATGATCTACAATTAAAATTAATGGCAAATCCGCATTTACAGGTGTTGATTTAGTTTTATCACTGTAATTTGATTTTTTGTCTTTACTTTTAAGTGTATAAACTAGCGTACCTTTCTCCAAAACTGCACTTAGGGCTTTAACTGTTTCAGTGACTAAGCCACCTATGTTACCTCTTAAATCTATGATCAATTTATCAGCTCCTTTTTCTACCACTTTCTTTACTTGCCTCCGAAATTCCTCACCAGAACCTCTCAAAAATTGATCTACTTTTATTAATCCTATTCCTCTTGAAATCGTATCTGCAAAAGAAATAGATTTAGAAATAATATATTTTCTCTCTATAGTTCTAGTTATTTTTTGTTCTCCTCTTTTAACGGCAACTTGGACTGTAGAATGGTTCCTACCTCTCAGTAGAGAAATAACCTGTTTAAAACTTAACCCTTTACAATTTGTGCTGTCAATTTGGATTATTATGTCACCTGGTAGCAATCCTTGCTTTGAAGCGCCATATCCTTTTTTACAATATTCTATCATTACTCCATTAGTAGACTCTTTAACCGATGCGCCTATACCAGCATAACTAATACCCTTCCAAGCATTATTTCTAGAAATAGATTCTTCTTTAGTGTAAAAATGACTATGTGGATCTAATTGTTTTACGGTTGCTTTTTTGACACGAACAATGAATTCTTCTGCATTAATTTCGTCTACAAAATTTTGATCCATTTTTTTGAAAAACAAATTATAATCCATCAAAATACTATCCAGCTTTGATTCTTGAGCCATAACAAAAGAAGGCTGAATCAAACAAAAAAAGATGGTTAACTGAACTACTTTCAAATACATAAAAGTAAGAAAGTATCAACAAAAAAGAATGTTAAAAATCAGTAACTTTTACGATGTGATTTGATAGCTCTTCCAGAAGGATCATTCATTCCTTGAAAAGATTTATCCCATTTTAATGCGGTAGGACTACTGCATGCTACAGATGGAACTGATGGAACTGTTAGGGCTGCAGCATTTGATGGAAAATGAGTTTCAAAAATAGTTCTGTAATAATATTCTTCTTTATTCATTGGAGTATGAACAGAAAACCTTGTGCTCACCATACTCATCATTTCATCAGATACCTCTTTTTCAACTAACTCCTTTAACGTATCAATCCAACTATAGCCTACTCCGTCCGAAAACTGCTCTTTTTGTCGCCAGGTAACTTCCTTTGGAAGAAGATCTTCAAAGGCTTTTCTTAATACCCACTTTTCCATTCTCTCCTCAGTTATCATCTTGTCTTTAGGATTAATGCTCATGGCTACATCCATAAACTCTTTATCTAAAAAAGGAACTCTGCCTTCAATTCCCCAAGAGGCTAAAGCTTTATTTGCCCTCAAACAATCGTATTGATGCAGCTTATCTAATTTTCGTACCGTTTCTTCATGAAATTCTTTATCATTAGGTGCCTTATGAAAATACAGATACCCACCGAAAATTTCATCTGAACCTTCACCAGATAATACCATTTTTATACCCATGGATTTAATCACTCTAGCCATTAAAAACATGGGTGTTGAAGCCCTAATAGTTGTAACGTCATATGTTTCCAAGTGATAGATCACATCTTTTATGGCGTCTAATCCCTCTTGAATGGTGAAAATAATTTCATGGTGAACAGTGCCAATGTAATCCGCCACCTTTTGAGCTGCTTTTAAATCCGGAGAACCTTTTAACCCCACAGCAAAAGAGTGTAGTGTGGGCCACCAAGCTTTTTTTTGATCATCAGATTCCACTCTTTTATCAGCATATAACTTTGCTACAGCAGAGGTAATAGAAGAATCTAAACCACCTGATAAAAGCACACCGTAGGGAACATCAGACATTAATTGTCTTTTTACCGCTTGACATAGTGCATCTCTTAGTAATTTTATGTTGGTTTCCTTTTCTAAAACAAAGCGATAATCAACCCAACTAGGATTATACCATTTTACTGGTTTTAAATCGTTATTCGTTAAATAGTGGCCTGGTGGAAACAATTCAATTTGTTCACATACCCCTTCTAATGCTTTCAGTTCAGAGGCAATATAAAATACTTGATTTTTGTCCCAACCCATGTAAAGAGGGATTACACCCATATGATCTCTAGCTATTAAATAATTTTCTTTCTCCTCGTCATACAAAGCAAATGCGAAAATACCGTTTAAATCATTTAAAAAATGAATCCCTTTTTGCTCATATAATGCCAAAATCACTTCGCAATCTGATCCCGTTTGAAATGGATAATTTTCGGATAGCTTTCTTCTAATTTCTCTATGGTTATAGATTTCACCATTGGCTGCTAAAATACGCTTTCTATCTGCTGAGAAAATGGGTTGTTTTCCGGAGGACGGATCAACAATTCCTAACCTCTCATGTGCTAAAATCGTGTTGTCAGAACTATATATCCCACTCCAATCAGGCCCCCTGTGCCTTATCTTTCTAGACATATCCAAAACCTGATTTCTAAGCTTATTGCTGTTTTGATTAAAGTAAAATGCACCTACAATTCCACACATGATTTCAAATTAAAATGTGCAAATGTAATATAATTAATAGGTTGATTATTAGGGGGTTGATTACATTTGTAAAATGAAACAAAATAAACCCTCTTTTGGTAATGGTATCCAATGTTACTCGGAAGCCTTGGGCTTCATGTTTAAGCACAACTTGTGGCATTATTTCTTTTACCCATTGATACTTAACATTGGTCTCTTTTTTATAGGGTTTCAACTCATTGATATGCTAAGTGATAATTTTAATAATTGGATAGCAGATTATTTTGGAACAAAAGGAGAAAACCTAAGCTGGTTTAAATCTACATTAAATTCATTGTTATATTGGGCTATTTGGATAACCACTAAAATTATTTTTTTTATTGTTTTTCCTTTCATTGGAGGATATTTTACTATTATCATTCTTTCTCCCATTTTAGCCTACTTATCAGAAAGAACTGCGGGAATCATAACAGGAAAAGAATTCCCATTTGACATCTTGCAAATTACAAGAGATGTCGTTAGAGCGGTTTTGATTGCCCTAAGAAATATGATGCTTCAGTTGTTATTTATAATTGGATTCTTTATACTGAGTTTTATCCCGGTTATTGGGTGGATCATTTCTGCCGTAGGAAACTTCTTTGCGGCAGCATATTTTTATGGATATGCGTTTATTGATTACACCAATGAAAGAAATAGACTTTCCGTCAGAGATAGTTCAAAATTTGTTAGGAAAAATATGTGGTTCGCTACAGGTTTAGGAAGCATTTTTGCACTTTGTTATTTGATCCCATTTATCGGAAGTATTATCGCTAGTTTTGTTTGTGTTGTAGCGGTTGTAGGAGCCACCATTCAACTTGAAAAAAAGAATTTAAAGATTGACTAGCTCATCAATTTTGTCAATCATAGCTTGAAACTCTTTTTCTTCAAATAACCTAGTGAGAAAAACAATTTCACCTCTTTTATTTATAACAATATTTCTTGTTACCCCTGCTCCTTTTAAGGTGAATAAATCAAAGATTTCGGCTTCTGGATCCCAGGCAATAGGGTAGGTAACTCCTGTTTTTTCAATAAATGGAATCATTCTGTCTCTTGTGTCTTTTATGTCTATTCCTATTAACAGAAAATCTTTTTCTTTATATTTCTGCCAAACTCTGGATTCCAGTTCAGGCATCTCTTTTTTACAAACACTACACCATGAACCTGTAAATTGTATGACGACAGTCTTGTCCATGAAATCGTTGTTGGTCCATATTTCTCCATTTATCATTTGGAGTGTCATAGGGGGAACAGGATCACCTACTTTAACTCTATAACCTCTATTTTCTTCATTTTGAGAAAAAGAAATTAAAGAAAATGTCAATAGTAAAAGGAAAAAAGTGATTCGATTCAATATAATCATTTATATCCTTTTAGAAATCCGATTCCCTGTAATTTGCTTTTGCCTAGAAGACTTATGTCGTTGAACGTCATCTGATCGTAATTTAACATGTTTTGTTTTTCTTCCTTGAACTCTTTTACGCCACCTTTTCCAACTTTTTTCCTTCAACTCCCTCCTCATTAGATCGATAACTTCCTGCTCGGAAAGATTAAACTGAAAATGAATAGCCTCAAAAGGGGTTCTATCCTCCCAAGCCATCTCAATTATTCTATCAATTTCTTGATCTGTTAAACTCATTTTATCGTATTACTATTGATTTAACATATTGATTATTGTCATCAGAAACACGGATATAATAAACTCCTTTTGCCAAATTGCTAAAGTTTAACGATACTAATTTTGTATTACCGGATTGAAATTCAATATTGTTACTGTAAGTTATCTTACCTGTAACATCAAATAGTTCCAATGAAATGGATTCTAGCGCATTATTTTCTAAATAAAGTTGGAAATTTCCTGTATTTGGATTAGGAAATACATTGAATATTAAAGGATTATACTTTTCAGCCAAATTATCTTGTATATTAATATTATCCAGATAAATCCTGTTTTGAGCACGACTTACATTATGAAAAGAAATTTTTATCGTCTGACCTCGATATGGATATAAGGAAACACGCTCATTTCGCCAATGATTGAGTGAAGACGGCAGCCAAGGTACATCAAGGCTAGCACTTGTTTTTAAATCATGGCCTTCTTTTATGAAAATAGTATCAGTAAATGAATCTCCACAATCTGTAGAAACCAACACTAAAAGTTGATCTCCTAAAAACTGATTTGACATAGCATAGGATAAGTCAAATGACAAAAAAGGATTATCAGCATCATTATCAACGTTAAATGGGAAAGTGATTAAACTTGATGTCTGACCAAGCTCAACAAGATCATTAAAAAAAGCTGCTGACATTCCAGATTCACCATTTTTTTGAACCACATTAGTTTGCTCCCAACCGCGTGTGTCATCATTAGTACTATTTACCCAATTTAGTGGTGGGAAAGAGGTATTAAAATTCTCTTCGATGCTTAATTCCTGAGAAGAGACGACTTTTATTACATTTGATTTTGTTTTGGTTTCAGTGAAAAATTGGTTAGATGCTGTTAAAGAAACTTCATAGTTCCCCAAATCAAGAAATCGCACCTCTGGGTTTTCGGAATTAGCGTTAGTTCCATTTACAAACGATACGGTATTAGGACTGAATGACCAACTCCACGAGTTTGGACATCCTATTGATTTATCTACAAAAGAAGCTGTAGATTCAATACATAAAATTTCATCAGAAGTGTCAAAATTTGTTCCATACGTACAATTAAAACCACCGTTCCCATTATAGTATTTTGCCACTTGTCTTTTCCCTTTGATGCCCTTGCTATTTATAGCTCTTACTGTATACCAAAAGTCCTCGTTGTGGTTTTTTGGTACTCTGTAATATGTATTTGGAGTGACTCCAATTGAGTCCATAAACTTTTCACCTAGAACCATCACTTCATACAGTTCAGCTCCTTCAACAGGATTCCAAGTAATGGTTACATAACATAAACAAATACTATCCACTGATAAATAATCTGGGTCTTTGATGATAGTAAAGAATTCATCAGATTGATCCTCGGATGCTTCTCTAGATACTTTGATTTTTACTTCATCCATCTGTTGATTAGGAACTTGCCAAATTTTCATTCTTTTGTCAGCTGGTGCGTTACCAATCGAATTCCAACTCACGCCATTATCGTTACTGTATTCTATAGTAAAAGGAATAGTATCGGGGCTTGCATCCCAATGTATAAATTCCACATCAAACGGATGTAATCCTTCGCCACCTATTGGATAAGTTACTGTTATTTCGTCAAAGATAAATTCATAGATTAGAAAATATTCTTGTGGTCCGTATGGGATATTGTAACCAACTACTTCGATTTCATAATTATTATCAGATGGATTAAAAACGGATACTTGTTCCATATTATTTAAATGGTCTTCTCCTTTAGTTGCTGGAGAAGATAGAGAAGAAGAATTTGGAGTAGTATTTAGAATCCAAGGTAAATGTTCTGAATTAGCTGAAGTCAACTTAACATCTAAGTCATTAACTAAAGCTTTAGATGCAGATGGAAATGCTTCTCGATCCATCCAGTAAGCCATTACTTTTACTTCTTTTACATTATCCGGTATTTCTAGTTGATAACGATGAGTCTCACCTTGAGAAATAGATGAATCTATGTAACGATTTTCTTCGAGAACTTTTACTGCTTTGTAGGCGTTTAATCTTCCCCAACCAAATGTAAAGTCAGGGCCTTCGTTTCCATAATCTTCAGCTGTATTTAGCAATATTCCCTTTAATAAGCCCGAATTGGGGTCTTCTTGATTATTTAGTTCTCTATAAGCTTGGTACAACTGCGCTAAAACACCCGAAACTCCAGGAGCAGCTGCTGAAGTTCCACTGCCTGTAGCATAAACATTATTGGGGTCTGTAGACATTTGTCCATTCCCGTTAGCAGAAATATCTGGCTTTATTCTTCCGTCATTAGCGGGACCTCTACTACTGCTATTAACTATCATACCATTATTTAAAATATTAGCTGTTGCAATAACATTTTTACCTTGCTTATGTCCACCCGTAATATTCCCCCAACCAGAACCTGCCCCATAACCGCAATTAGATGAGCCTGCGTTTCCTGCAGAAAAAACTTGAATCAATGCGGGATTTAGTCTGATTTCCAAATCAACTTTCCGAGTTAAAGATGTGTATCCAGCATTACAACCGTTGCTGTAGGAAGAAGAAAATAAAACAACCCCACTGTCTTGGTGTAATTGAACTGAGCCAGGTAAGCTTCCACTATATTGTCTAATATGCATTTTAGCCCCTTTTGCCATACCTTCATACATTGGATTTAAATTCCCAGCACCTCCTAGAATACCAGCAACCATATCTCCGTGGTCACCTGTAAAATCATTCGCCACATCACTTTGTTCTAATCTGCCGGTAAAATCTATATGTGGCCCTACGTAACCATCATCATTGACAGCTACACTTACCCCACTTCCATCGTATTTTCTACCGTTTAATATAGCTGTATTTATAGCATTTGATCGGTGCAAGGAATTACCTTTGATATCTTCTGGTTCTGCTGGAGGAGAAACCAATGAAACGTAACTAATTTCTTCCATCTGGATAATTTCTTGTATATCAGTAGGAGAAATCGAAGCACGGATTATCATGGAGTATGAATCGGATTCAAATACACGGATTTCTTTCTGAGTTATTCTATTTAAAGCATTTTCAAACTCTGCATCCCTCATGAGTAGGATGGATATTTTAATCAAATCACCGTCCTTTGCCCAATCGGGATATGGCATTTCTAACAAAACAGGGTCAAGCTTTAAATTTAAAGGTACTTTATCTACGTGGGATATATTATAGTTTTCTAACTGAAGGAGTGAAAACTGATCAGGTATTGAAACCAAGTAATTATTTATTGGTAAATAATCTAAAAACCGTATCCCCATTGAATTCATTTCATTTTTTTCGGCATTGGTTGGTAATTTTAAAAATGAAAAAATTCGGTAATATCGGCCATTAATTAACTCATTTTGACCGACATTTTTTGATATTGCCTGATCGAAGGTGGTTTCTAAAATAATATCCGTGTTTTTAAGGCTTAGCTTTTGAGCATGCCCAACAATATTATAAGCGATTAAACATAGAAGTAAGG
>CAZJVX010000026.1:0-15065 GCA_964549345.1 uncultured Flavobacteriales bacterium
TGTGCCTGTGTTAGAATTTATTTTTTCTAAGGAAATATCACTCTGACGTATGCTTATCACTTTAGATATTTCACTGTGATAGTTGGCTAGATATTCTTGTTCAGTCTGCCCTGGAGTAGGTATAAAAATTACTTTTTTTCCAAGAGCTGAAAAATCCATAATATTAGAATATCCAGAACGGCAAAGGATGGTTTCTGAAGTATTTATAGTATCCAAAAATTTATCCGTATTTAGATGGGCAAAAAAGTCAATATTATGTTTCTTATGATTTTTTGAGAGGGGTTTTCCTCGGATAATGGCACATTTTGAGGGAAGTTGATGGAAAAGATTCACAATTTTAGACTCAAGAATGCTTCTTTGAGGTTCAGGACCAGAAAGTACAGCAGTAAATTTATATTTATTCGGGACTGATTTTCTTTTGTGTTTTGAAAATCGAGAAAGAGGACCTATTTTAAAACAACTGTTATTCGTAAAAGAGGATAAATTCCCTGATAAGTTGATTTTTTGATTCGTGTCTGGAATCCAACAAAAATCAAATTGATTAATGTAGTTTCTATTGATTTTTCTGAGAATCGGCTTGAGTAACTTTGGGCCCATTATATCAGTTTGGTGACAAATAAAAATATTTGTAGTTTTTTTACTTTTTAGTCCAAATCTGTTATCGGAAATGATGATGTCATAATTGAATTTTTCGACTAGATCATTGGCAACTTTTTCTTCCTTTTTAATAATAGAAAAAAACTTAGGAGACTGCCTTACCATTGCCCACCCTTGCGTGTTTCTGCTACTGTACTTGGGATTATAGCCCAATATCGTTTTATGAGTTAGATTAGGAAATACTTCTGTATATAATTTCTTAGCAATTTCATTTCCACACGTATGAACATCATGTCCACGTTCTATTAGCTTTTCTATTATAGGAATTGTTCTAGTAATGTGGCCAAGCCCCCAATCTAAGGGGCCAACTAAAACCTTTTTAGCTTTTTTCTTCAATGAAATAATTTGTTTTGATTAAGGATAAAAACTAAAATATCATCGCATCCCACTTTAGAAATGGATGAAGTGACAAAGTGAAATGGCATTTCTTCCCATGTTTCTTTAAGTTTATTTTGATACTCAGTTACTTTAGACTCTACTTCTCTTTTTTTGATTTTATCCGCTTTGGTAAAGCAGATTATAAAGGGTATTTTTTTAACAGCACAATACTCCATGAATTCTAAGTCAATTTTCTGAGGTGAAATTCTGAGATCAATCAACAAGAACAAACAGATTAAATTTTTTCTTTTCTCCAAATATTTAAGTGTGAATTCTTGAAACGAAGCTCTTGTTTTTTTAGAAACTTTAGCGTAGCCATATCCGGGTAAATCGGCAAATAGAAAGGAATTATTAATTTTGAAGTGATTAATTAATTGAGTTTTACCAGGCTTTCCTGATGTTTTAGCTAGCTTTTTATTATTAGTTAAGCTATTAATTAGGGAAGACTTTCCTACATTGGATCTTCCAATGAAGGCATACTCGGGTAAATGTAAATCTGGACATTTTTTCCAGTCCGAATTACTGCATAGAAAGTCGGCACTATGTATCTCCATTTTTTTCCTTCAAATAAGAATTTATGTGTCTTTCCTTTTTTTGCTCAAAAATATCGTCAATTGAAATTAAGATTCCCGTTTCCTCTACCTCCCCAAATTTTTTGTTTAGTGCAGTTCCAAACGATTTCATTGTACTAGAAAGATTCATATATGCAGAAATAAGCGGTGGAACGGAACTATTTAGATTTCTCACACGCTGTGTTAGTAGTTTAATTGCTTCTTCATACTCAAGAGTTGAAATTTCTTTTATAAAAAATGATGTATCATTGTAAAGACCTAATGGCAATTTTGCAGTAACAAGTCCATCATTGTCAGGAAAATAATGGCTGATAAAAGTTAAGATAAGGTCTCTTGCTTGTTTAGGGTAGTCTAAGTACATAGTTACCTTTCCAAAGAAATATTTTATTTCTTCATTGTCAATCACTAATGCGCCTAATCCGTCCCATAAATTATCTAACGAAAATATACCTTTTCTATTCCCTGATGAAGGCTGATAACCCGGTTGAACAAATGATCTTCCAAGTTCGATTGTTTGTGGAAGATATGTGGTTTCAAATTGTTTACTAAAATGAAATAAGCTATTTGTGGCTAGATCTTTATACTTTTTTGATACAATTACTTTTTTCCCTTTGATAAATCTATAACCCCCAATAATTTCCAATGCATCTGGATCCCATACAATTAGTTGATTATAGTAGGCTTCAGATCTAGTGTCAAAAACATCTAAGTCAAGTTCTTTTCCTGTTCCTCCACCAGCCATCCTAAATGTAAGTTCTCTTAGCCTCCCGATTTCTAGAACTGTATTTGGAGAATTAAGGTGATTAAGAACATAGATTTCATGGTTTGCAAAATTTGTTTTTCTAACAAAAGTTTCTGAGTTTAGTTCTCTTAGAATTAATTTTTTCTCTATAGGTTTAATTACTTTTTTCACCGAATTCAAAGTTAGGATTGTTTTCTAATTCATAAATATGTTGTTTTATAGTCTGGGCCCATTCATGGTCAGATTTAGTCTTGTTGAATACATTTGGTAAAATGGGTTTCCCCATGGTTAACTGAATTGTGCTTCCTTGCTGCTTAAACATTTCATCTGCTAATAATAACATTTCTAAATTGATTTTAATACCCATTTTTTTCCTGATGTTTGCAGCTTTGTAAAATCTTTTTGAATTCTGTCCACTGATGTGAACAGGATAAATAGGTTTCTTATATTTCTTCACTTTGGCAATAAAACTTTTTTTCCATTCTAAATCTTCTACTTTTTCTTTTTGCTTTCTAGATACTAGGCCTGCAGGAAAAATAACTATGCATTGGTCAGATTGATATAATTCATCTATTCGCATTATGCTTTCTCTTGAGTTTGAGCCGTGCTTATTTACCGGTATAAATAAACTATTGAAAGGTTCAAATTGGTTTAATATATCGTTTACAATAAATTTTATATCCCTTCTAATTTTTCCTATTTCTTTCATTAGGGTGACTCCATCCAATCCACCTAATGGGTGATTGGCAACTATGACAACACCTCCATTTTCGGGTAAATTTTCAAATCCGTTTGTTGTGGAAGAAACCTTGATTAAATCCAGCCCTTTTTCTATAAATTCTAACCCTCTTTTACCTTCTAATTTATTAAGAATCTCATTGATTTCGTCTTGATGAATTATTGATCTTAATTTTTTTAAAAATATAGTTGGGGTAAACTGATAAACTTTAGGGCTTTTTTCTTTTAGAACTTTGTCAACATCAATTTTTGGACTCTTCATGACATTCAATCAATTTCATTTTAAAGATACTGAATAAATAGAAAAATCTCAAAAAATTAATATTATCTCCACTTTTTACCACTAGTATTGAAACTACATTTAATCAGTTAGATTTCAAAATATTGAAACTTAACGTTAACAATAACGTAAAAAGTTATTCACAATCTATATAAAGTGGGAAAATGTGGGTAATTATTTGTTAGATTTACAATCAAAATGCTAGAAAATTGACTGGATTTATAGGAGAATATCATTGCAAGCTAGATGTCAAGGGAAGATTGTTAATTCCTTCTGACATGAGGAAGCAATTGTCTCCTGAAGATCAGGGTCAATTTGTTGTATCAAGAGGTGTTGATGATTGTCTTTCTCTCTACACTTCCTCTGAGTGGTTGCAGGTTATGAATAGACTAAGAAAACTCAATCGCTTTAAGCCAAAGGATAGAAAATTTGCGAGAATGTTTCAAAAAGGAGCTACCAAGGTCATGGTTGACGGAAGTGGAAGAATTTTGATTCCAAAAGGATTATCTGTATGGGCTTCTTTAAGAAAAGAGGTGGTTCTTGTGGCTAATGTAGATCTGTGGGAATTGTGGGATAAACAGAGGTATGACGAAATAATGAAAGAAGACTGGGAAGGATTTGATCAGCTAGCACAGGATGTTATGGGTGATTCTTCTGATGGAGAATAGTCCATATCATATACCAGTTCTTTTACATGTTGCTACTGATGCTCTAATAACCAAAGAAAATGGATTATACATCGATTTAACATTCGGTGGAGGCGGTCACTCAAAGGCTATTTTAAATAAAATAAAAGATGGGCAGTTGATCGCATTTGATCAAGATGAAGATGCATTTCGTAATGATATAGACGATGCTAGGTTTACACTTGTAAGGCAGAATTTTAAATATGTTCAAAATGTTCTTCTCTCAAGAGGAATACATAAAGCAGATGGGATTCTAGCGGATTTGGGTGTTTCATCATATCAATTTGACACTCCAGAAAGGGGGTTCTCCTACCGTTTTAATGGAGAATTAGATATGAGAATGAATACAAATTCGTCCACTACTGCCTTTCAAGTGGTAAATGAATATGATGAACAAAATCTAGTCAGGATTTTAGTTTCTTACGGAGAGTTTAAAAAAGGAGATGCAAGAAAAATTTTTAGAAAAATCGATGAAAACCGTTCCATTAAATCGATTAAAACAACTAAAGATCTGCAGGAAATATTAGATCCCATTTTCCCTACTCGTTTTTTGAATAAAAATCTATCTAAAATTTTTCAATCTATTCGAATCGAGGTCAATGAAGAAATGCAAGCATTAAAAGAGTTGTTGAATCAACTTGTTGATTGCCTGAATCCAAATGGTGTTGCCGCTTTCATCACCTATCATTCCATCGAGGATAGGATGGTAAAAAATTTTTTTAAATCTGGAAATATTGATGGAGAGTTGACCAAAGATTTTTATGGGAAAATATTGAAGCCATTTGAATTGGTGAATAAGAAGCCGATAGTTCCATCCGATATAGAAGTCAGCGAAAACCCAAGAGCTCGTAGCGCGAAATTAAGAATGGCAAAAAAATTGTAAATGAGTGTTTTTAAAAAAATATTTTCTGGTGATTTATTTCAAAAAGGGATTGTATTAAACAATATACCCTTTCTTTCATACATCACATTTCTTATGTTGGTGTACGTTGCCTACGGATATCATGTTGATAATACAGTATTGTCAATATCTAAGGCGAATAAAGAAGGGGAAAAGCTTTATTCTGAGTTGCAATCTGCTTTAGAGCTCTATGATAAGGAGAGTTTACAAAGTAAAATAGCGGAGGAAACATCGAAATGGGGGTTATACGAATCAATTGATCCTCCTGTAATTATCAATTCAAATCGAGGGGATGAAGAATAGAGAAACTTTAACAAGAGTATATGTAATATATTTCATCATTCTCCTATTAGGCGGTGGGGTAGTCGGTCAAATCTTTTATCTACAATTTTATAAGGGTTCCGAACTCATTCAAGATGCTGAAAAGCAAATATTTGTATATAAAAATATCACAGCTCCTAGAGGCAATATTTATGCTTCAAATGAGCAAAAGACATCGTTAGCACTTTCCGTTCCTAGGTTTAAGGTGTATGTGGATCTATTGACAATTAAAGATCAAATCTTTACAGATAGTATTGTTGCATTGTCTGACTCATTACATGAAATTTTCCCTTATAGATCTTCTCAAATATGGGAAGAAACCCTAATACAACAAAGGGAAAATGGTAATAGATACTTTTTTATTGCAAGGAACTTAAATAATAGTGAGATCGAACGATTAAAGAAGTTTCCCATTTTCAATTTAGGTAAGTACCGAGGAGGTCGGATAATTATTAAAACAAATCAACGAATTAAGCCCTACGGACTTTTAGCAAATAGGACAATTGGATATGTTGTTGATCACGAGAATGAAAAGCCCATTTTAGTTGGATTGGAAGGAGCTTTTAATGATTATTTAAAAGGGCAAAACGGCCAAATGTTAATGGAAAAGGTTCGTGGAAATGATTGGAAACCAGTAGATGATAATTACTCTATTGAGCCTGTACCTGGTTCTGACATTTATACAAGTTTGGATGTGAATATCCAGGATGTGGCTGAAACAGCCTTACTACATCAACTAAAGGAACAAAAAGCTGATCGGGGTTGTGTCATATTAATGGAAGTTAATACGGGGTTTGTAAAAGCAATTGCAAATCTGTCATACAATAAAAAAACGGATACTTATTTTGAATCTCAAAACCATGCTGTTGGATTAGCTTCTGAGCCGGGATCTACGTTTAAGTTGGCATCATTGCTTGTAGCTCTTGAACAAGGTAAAATAAATATTGAAGATTCTGTTTTCATGTCTGGTAGGTATGAGTTTTATGATAAAGCGTTGACTGATGGTGGGAAGGTGTATGGTAAAAATACCGTAAAAAACGCATTTGAAGTCTCGTCTAATGTAATAAGTAAATTAATTTACGATAACTATAAGCAGTATCCTCAAGAATTTGTTGATGGTCTAAAGCAACTAGGATTAAATAGAAAATTAGGCCTAGATATACTTGGAGAAGGGGCACCATTAATAAAGGATGCTTCTGATCCCACTTTTACAGGAATTTCACTTCCCTGGATGTCAATAGGATATGAAGTAAAACTGACCCCACTTCAAACATTAGCGTTTTATAATGGGGTTGCTAATGAGGGGGTACTATTGAAACCTCAATTTGTAAAGTACATCAAAAAAGGTGTTGCGTTAGAAAAAGAATTCAAGCCCATTGTATTAAACTCTTCCCTATGTTCGGATGAAACTTTACGAGACTTAAAAGAATTACTAGAAGGTGTTGTTGAAAGAGGTACAGCAAAGAATATTAAGGCACGGGGATTTAAAATTGCAGGAAAAACAGGGACATCAAAAATTGCAATAGGTTCAAGTGGTTATGGAAAGAAATATCAGGCTTCTTTTTGCGGTTATTTCCCTGCTAAAAATCCTCTATACAGTTGTATAGTTGTTATCCAAGGTCCTACGAAAAATATTTTCGGTTCAGTCGTTTCAGGTACTGTTTTTAAAGAAATTGCAGATAAGGTATATGCTCACGAATTTAATCAATCTGAGCTAGCCATAAAATTACCTGATCACTATCCTTATTCTAGACCAGGTTCTAAAGTTGATTTCATCACAGCAGCAGAATCTATGAACATACCATTAGATGATAAAAGCTTGTCTAATGCAAGCTGGATAAATACAAATACTGGTAGTAAGGCCATTAAGATTACAGACTCAAAAGAGGTGAAAGGGTTAATACCAAACGTAGTAGGTATGGGTCTAGTTGATGCAGTCTATTTACTTGAAAAAAATGGATTAGTGGTGCATGTTGAGGGGGTTGGTATTGTGAGGAAACAGTCCTTAAGAGCAGGATTGAGAATTAAAAAAGGCCAAACCATAAAATTGTTCCTCGCATGAAGTTGTTAAGGGAAATTATATATGGCGTAAGCATTTTAGAGATTAAAGGAAATACAAATATTGCCATAGAAAAGCTGACATTTGACTCTAGACAAGTAAAGAATTTATCTCTTTTTGTCGCTGTTGCTGGCTCTAAATCTAATGGTCATGATTTTATTTCAAATGCTGAAAACGCTGGAGTTTCTGCTATAATATGCGAGACCTTTCCTGAAAATCTCAAAGAGGATGTTACTTACATCAAAGTTCCAGATTCTTCGTCTGCACTAGGACTTATCGCATCAAATTTTTATGATAATCCATCAGAAAAACTACAACTCATTGGAATAACAGGAACTAATGGGAAGACGACTTGTGCCACTATCCTATATGATTTATTTCGTTTGTTAGGTTTCAAGACAGGTTTGATTTCCACAGTTAACATAAGGGTTCTTCACAAAACTTATCCGTCCACTCATACTACACCAGATGCAATTAGAATAAACGAGGTATTACATGAAATGGTTTCTACTGGATGTACTCATGTCTTTATGGAAGTAAGTTCTCATGCATTAGATCAAAACAGAATTCATGGATTGAAATTTAAAATAGCTGTTTTCACAAACATTTCACGTGATCATTTAGATTATCATAACTCATTTGACGAATATATATCATGTAAAAAGAAACTATTTGATAACCTTTTTGATGATGCTTTTGCCATTATAAATTATGACGATAAACATGGTGAAATTATGGGAGCTAACACCCGTGCAAAGGTTATTTCATTTGGGTTAAAGGGAAACACAAACGTTTCAAGCAAGGTTTTAGAAAATGATATTTCTGGTTTAACCTTAGAAATTAATGGTCATGAAATGACATCGAGATTGGTGGGTAGATTTAATGCTTATAATTTACTGGTAGCCTTTGCTGTAGGAAAATATCTAGGTCAAGATGAATTAAGTCTGCTTACCATTTTAAGCTCTGTCAAAGCACCCCAGGGGAGATTTGAATATTTCTTATCTGATCACAAAATAACAGCTGTAATAGATTACGCACATACTCCAGATGCACTAGAAAATGTACTAAAAACATTACTCGACTTAAAAAAAGGAACAGAAAAGGTGATAACTGTTTTTGGTTGTGGTGGAAACCGTGATAAAGGTAAGAGACCATTAATGGGAGAAATAGCATCACGATTAAGTGATCAGGTTTTAATTACTTCAGATAACCCAAGGAATGAAGATCCAGATTCAATAATAAATGAAATATACCATGGTGTTCCTTCTGTTTTAAAAGAAAAAGTTTTTACGGTTACTGATAGGATGGAAGCCATAGAAATGGCCTGTAAAATGGCCTCAGCAGGAGATGTCATTTTGATTGCAGGTAAGGGACACGAGAACTATCAGATTATTGGTAACGAATCCCTTCACTTTGATGATATGGAAAATACGATACACATTTTCAAAAAACTAAAGAAATAATGCTATACCATTTTTTTACCTACTTAAATAATCGTTTTGATTTCCCAGGTTCGGGATTGTTTGAATTTATTTCTTTTAAAGCAGCACTTGCCGTTATAACCTCATTGGTTATCACTCTTGTATTTGGTGGTAAATTAATACGCTTTTTACATCAAAAACAAGTAGGAGAAACCGTTCGGGACTTAGGTCTTGATGGTCAATTAGAAAAAACGGGAACTCCTACAATGGGTGGCATTATCATCTTAGCTGGAATCTTGATTCCAACACTATTATTTGCTGATTTGTCAAATATCTATATCCAACTGATGTTGATTTCTACGGTATTGTTAGGGGCTATAGGTTTTATAGATGATTATATAAAAGTATTCAAAAAGAATAAAGAAGGATTAGCAGGGAAATTTAAGGTTTTTGGACAAGTTGCTGTAGGCTTAATTGTGGCTTCTTCACTTTATTTCCACCAAGATGTGACGATTAAATCCAAGGTAAACGAACAATCAGTTCAGCAGTTGGAGGCTGTTTCTGAGGTGGGTCCAAGCTGGATTGAAATGAGATCAACTAAGACTACTATTCCTTTTATAAAGAATAATGAATTTGATTACAGTTGGTTACTTGTATGGTTGAATAAAGATCTTGAAAAGTATACTTGGATTATATTCATTCCATTGGTAATTATCATAGTTACCGCAGTTTCAAATGGAGCCAATATTACTGATGGATTAGATGGGTTAGCAACAGGCACAAGTGCTATTATTGGAACCACGCTTGCCATTTTTGCATACCTATCTGGAAACTTAGTATTTGCTGATTATTTAAATATTCTTTTTATTCCTAACTCTTCAGAATTGGTCATTTTCATCAGTTCGTTTGTCGGAGCATGCATTGGGTTCCTATGGTATAATTCTTACCCGGCCAAAGTATTTATGGGCGACACGGGGAGTTTAGCTCTTGGTGGTATTATCGCTGTTTTTGCTATCGCGATTAGAAAAGAATTATTAATTCCTGTTTTCTGCGGTGTCTTTTTGATAGAAAACTTGAGTGTCATTCTACAGGTTAGTTATTTTAAATACACTAAGAAAAAATATGGCGAGGGAAGACGAATTTTTCTAATGTCTCCTATACACCATCACTATCAAAAAAAAGGTGTTCATGAAGCCAAAATAGTAGCAAGATTCTGGATTCTAGGAATTCTACTTGCAGTTCTCTCTATTGTAACACTGAAGATCCGGTAAATGTTTAGTGCTGAAAATATCGTTGTTTTGGGTGCAGGTAAAAGTGGTGTTGGCGCGGCTGTTTTAGCACAAAAAAAAGGAAAAAATGTATTTGTTTCGGATGCTTCCTCTATTACATTAGAATATAAATCAATACTCAATAACTATGATATTAAGTGGGAAGAAAATGGTCATAGTGATTATATACTAGATAAAGCTGAAAGTGTAATAATAAGTCCTGGAATTCCACCTTCATCCCCATTTGTTCAAAAGATATCTTCTTTAGGAATTCCCATAATTTCCGAAATTGAGTTTGCATATCATTACTGCAATTCAAAAAAGATATGTATAACAGGAAGCAACGGTAAAACAACCACCACATTATTAATTACTCATTTATTAAATAATGCTGGTTTTAGCGCAAAGGCAGTAGGAAACGTAGGAGAGAGTTATGCCATGTCCGTTGCCATTGATCCACCAGATTACCAGGTTATTGAGTTAAGCAGTTTTCAGTTAGATTTCATGTTCTCTTTTAAAGCAGATATTGCTTTGCTGCTAAATATTACTCCTGACCATTTAGACAGATATCAAAATTCATTTGATCTGTATGTTAACAGTAAGTTTCGAATAACTCAAAATATG
This sequence comes from uncultured Flavobacteriales bacterium, assembly GCA_964549345.1. Taxonomy (GTDB): domain Bacteria; phylum Bacteroidota; class Bacteroidia; order Flavobacteriales_D; family Parvicellaceae. The sequence continues at coordinate 10,648 of CAZJVX010000026.1, forward strand.
ACTGTAAATGATCATTTCATTTACAATTATGATGACCCTGTTATCAAAGAAGCATTAGCAAAAAGAAATTTAGAATGTCAGAAACACCCCGTATCCATATTTCAAAAATATGGTGTGGATTCCTGGCTTGAAAAGGACTCTATAATAATAAAAATAAACAACCAAAAACAAACAATTATGTCAATACATCAACTGGCCCAGCAGGGCAAGCACAATGTATTCAACTCTATGGCAGCAGGAATTGCGGCTAAAGTTTTGGATATAAGAAAGGAGATTATCCGCGATAGTTTAAGCGATTTTCAAAATGTGGAGCATCGCTTAGAAAAAGTAGCAAAAATTCATGGTATAGATTTTATTAATGATTCAAAGGCTACCAATGTAAATGCGACATGGTATGCATTAGAGAGTATGCAAAAACCAACAATTTGGATCGTTGGAGGTGTGGATAAAGGAAATGATTATTCATCTCTTAAAGGGTTAGTAAAACAAAAGGTGTTAGGAATCATTTGCTTAGGCAAGGATAATAATAAAATTCAGGAGGAATTTGGAGAAATTGTATCTCCAATTTATGAAGCTCAGTCTGCTTCACAGGCCGTTCAAATTAGTTACAGAATAGCCAAAAAGGGCTATGCAGTTTTACTGTCACCTGCATGTGCAAGTTTTGATCTTTTTAAGAATTATGAAGACAGGGGTCATCAATTTAAAAAAGCGGTCAGATCACTTTAAATCCTATAATATGAATAAAATTAAAGAAAAAACAACTAGTTCATTAGTACAAAATAGACAACAATCTTTAGCTTCATTTTCTTCTATTGAACATCGGTTAGAAGTAGTTCGTGAAAAGGGTGATGTCCTATGGATTAATGATTCAAAGTCTACTGATATGGGCGCCTCTTGTTTTTCATTAGAAAATTTACATGAAAATATCATCTGGATTGTAGGTTGCGATGAAAACAAAAGAAACTTAGATATGGTAACAGATGTGGCTATTGATAAAGTAGATCAAATCATATGCTATGGTCATTTTGAAACGGAAATAAAATATCATTTTGCATCCAAGATAAAATATGCTTATAAGAAAGAATTGAGCGAGGCTGTCCAACTAGCTCATTCCAATGCAATACCAGGTCAAATAGTGCTTTTTTCACCTGCTTGTTCTAGTTTCCTTAACTATAAAAACTTTAGAGAAAGAGGTAATCATTTTAAATCCCTTATTGATCAATTATAAAACGTGCAAAAGTTTATTGAAAAATATATTAAAGGGGATAAGGTAATATGGACTATTATAGTTGTATTGTCACTTTATTCACTTGTAATGGCTTACAGCTCCAGCTCTAATTTAGCCTTCAGATTAGCAGGTGGAAATGTGGTTCCTTTTTTAATTAAGCATTTGCTAATATTGATGATTGGGATTGTAATCATCATCTATCTACAGTTTTTCAATTTTAAATATTTTTCAAGGCTTTCTCAAATAGGTATTTTTATTTCTATTGTGTTGCTTTTTGTCACCTTATTATTTGGTGTGAATAAAGGGAATGCTTCTCGCTGGATTATGGGTTTTCAACCCTCCGATTTAGCTAAGTTGGTTCTTGTTATTTATGTGGCCAGGATGTTGGTTTACAAAAAGGAAGTTATCAATGATTTTAAATTAGGGGTAACGCCTATTTTGTTGCCTATAGTTATTATTTGTGGATTAATTTTACCAGCCGATTTTTCAACAGCAGCTATGTTGTTTATTGTTTGTTTTATTATGCTGTTTGTTGGAGGTGCAAAGCTGAAGCATTTATTTGCAATGATTGGAGTTTCAATTGCCGGTTTTGCCATTTTAATTTTATTAAATTTAGCTTTTCCAGGTTTATTACCTAGAGTAGATACATGGCAAAAAAGAATTACCAGTTTTGAAAGTGGAAGTCAAAAAGAAAATTACCAAGCTGAAATGGCTAAAAGAGCTGTGGCTAATGGTTTTTTGTTTGGAAAGGGGCCAGGGAAGGGTCATGTAAAAAATGACTTATACTCTGCTCAATCGGATTTCATATATGCGTCCTCAATTGAAGAGTTTGGATCTATTTTAGGTGGTTTAGGTTTAGTCATAATGTACACGATTCTATTTTTTAGATCCATCCGAATTATGAATAGAACTGAAAGTTTATTTGGAGCTTATGTCGTATTTGGATTGAGTTTTTTATTGGTTTTTCAATCTTTAATTAACATGGGTGTTGGGGTTAATTTATTTCCCGTTACAGGGCAGCCACTTCCTCTCATAAGCATGGGAGGTACTTCTATTATTTTTACTTGCGTTGCCTTAGGTATAATCATAAATGTGAGTAGAACGGTTTATAAAGATGCTTAAATGAAAAAGTTGAAGTTTATCATAAGTGGTGGTGGAACAGGTGGACATATTTTTCCGGCTCTTGCAATAGCTCAAGAACTTGAACATAAATTTTCGAATTGTGAAATTTTATTTGTTGGGGCAAACGGTAGAATGGAGATGGAAAAAATTCCAGATGCTGGCTATACTATTAAAGGACTTGATGTAGTAGGAATACAACGATCATTTTCGATTAACTCATTAATCAAAAATTTATCTTTTCCTGTTCGTCTACTCAAAAGCTTAACTGCTGCTAAAAAAATTATAGAATCCTTTAATCCAGATGCAGTCATTGGTGTAGGGGGTTATGCTAGTGGTCCAACCTTAAGAATGGCAAATAGACTAGGTATCCCCACTCTAATTCAAGAACAAAACTCCTACGCAGGATTGACGAATAAATGGCTAAGTAAAAAAGCACACAAAATATGTGTGGCTTATGAGAATATGGATCAATTTTTTCCAAAAACAAAACTTGTCTTAACAGGGAATCCTGTCAGAAAGGATTTAATGGACATTGGTCAAAAAAGTGATTTGGCGTTAAAACATTTTAATATTGATAAAGGGGACAAAGTGATCTTAGTCATAGGAGGAAGTTTAGGAGCCAAATCCATTAATGAGGGTCTATTGTCTTCTTTAGAGGTGTTAAAAAACCAACCTGTTCAACTCATATGGCAAGTAGGTAAACGGTATTTTGATCAACTTACTAATAATAAAAAATTAAAAGAATATAAAAATGTCCATACTATGCCTTTCATTAAAAAAATGGATTTGGCATATGAAGTTGCTGACTTAGTCATTTCTAGAGCTGGGGCTCTATCCATTAGTGAAATTACGTTAACGGGAAAAGCTAGTCTATTAATTCCGTCTCCAAATGTTGCCGAAGATCATCAACGAAAAAATGCAATGGCATTGGTAAAACAAAAGGCAGCTGTTTTGGTAAGTGACAATGAGACTAGATCTGTTTTGGAGAAAGCACTTGCGTTACTTAATGATGAAATGCAAATTTCAGAAATCTCAAAAAACGCCAAGAGAATGGGTAAACCAAATGCCGCAAGGGATATAGTAAATGAAATTGAAAAACTAATTTAAATCCATTGAATTTAGAGAGCATAAATAGAGTTCATTTTATTGGAATTGGTGGTATTGGTATGAGTGCATTAGCAAAATTCTTTTTGTACAAGGGAGTAGCGGTTAGCGGTTATGACAGATCAAAAACTGAATTAACATTGGCGTTAAGTAATCTTGGATCTCATATTATTTACCATGATGATGTCTCTTTAATCAAGGATATTGAATCAGTAGATTTAGTTGTTTTCACTCCAGCAATTCCCTCTAATAACGTACAACTAAATCATTTTAAAAAGACCAATATTCCAATTTATAAAAGAGCATATGTCTTAGGTGAAATTACAAAGTCATACCAAACCATTGCTGTTGCTGGAACACACGGCAAAACCACAACAAGTTCAATTTTGGCTCATTTACTACAACAAAATAATTGTGGAGGGGCTTCTTTTCTAGGAGGAATTTGTACGAACTACAATTCAAATATTCTCCTTCAGGAAGGTCAAAATGCGGTTGTTGAGGCTGATGAGTATGACCGATCTTTTTTGCAGCTTCACCCAAGTGCTATTATTTTAACTTCAATGGATCCAGATCATTTGGATATTTATGGGGATGAAGCATCACTAATAGAGGGATTTAAATTATTTGTTGATTTATTAAAAAATAAAGATTGCCTATATGTTCAAGAAGATTTAAAAAATCAATTTCCAACTGCATTAACATATGGTTATCAAACTTCATCTACATTATTTATTTATGATGTGAAGTTAAAAGAAGATTGTTACATTTTTAATATAAACTATAAGGGTAAAATCTATGAAAATTTTGAATTTCATTTACCTGGAAGACATAATTTGCTGAATGCTGCTGGAGCTATACTTGGTTGTTTAGAATGGGGTATATCTTTTGAAAAATTAAAAAGTACACTTGCAAATTTCAAAGGAGTAAAGAGAAGATTTGAGATACATCACAATGATGGTCAAAG
>CAZJVX010000027.1:0-14782 GCA_964549345.1 uncultured Flavobacteriales bacterium
CAATATTCGTTTGCTTCTATGAGTTGTTTTGCAATTTTACGTCTTAACGAAATGGCATCTAACCCACGGTGCTTTGTAAATCGTTTTAATCCTAGTATCATCATGCTGGCCTCATCTCCCTCAGCAATCGAATAAACAGTATTTTTTCCAAACTTGTTCATTTTGTCACAAGAGTCATAGACCAATACTTGTAACATCATTTTTTGTGCATCAAATTGATCAGATAATTTATTTTGAGAAACTTTAAGTATTCTTAGTAACGTAGACTCACATAAATAGATGGTGTTGATCATATCTGCGATATTCATTAGTACCTCTTGTTGTTCACCTAGTTTGTCATTGAATTTTTTGACAGCAGATCCAGCAACCATCAAAAGTGCCTTTTTGAAATTTTTAATGATTTTTATTTCATTTGAAAATGGAGTTCCATTACTATTTCCAAAATCTGGAATAGACATCAATTCTTTAGCAATGTTTTTTGCAGGGCCTAGTAAATCAATTTCACCTTTCTGCGCTTTTCTCAGAATCATACTTACCGTTAACATTCTGTTAATTTCATTTGTACCCTCAAAAATTCGATTAATCCTAGAATCTCTGTAGGATCTTTCAATATTTTTCTCAGCGGAATACCCCATTCCTCCATGAATTTGGACGCCTTCGTCAACTACATAATCTAGTACCTCGCTTCCAATTACTTTCAGTATGGCACATTCTGGTGCAAATTCTTCAATACCCTTCAAAGTAGCTTCACCCTTTTCCATTCCACTTTCCATTAAGGATTGAATGTTGTCTTCAATATTTTGTGTTGCTCTGTAAGTGGCACTCTCACAAGCAAATGTTCTAATACACTGTTCTGCCAATTTCGCTTGAATGGCTCCAAAAGAAGAAATAGGTGTATTAAATTGTTCTCGCTCATTAGCATATTGAACAGATTCTGTGATAGATGCTTTAGCTCCCCCCATTACACCTCCACATAACTTTATTCTTCCAATATTTAAGATGTTTACCGCTATCTTAAATCCCTTTTCTCTTTCATATAATAAGTTTTCAACTGGGATTTTTACATCGTTAAAAAATACTTGTCTTGTAGAAGAACCTTTGATCCCCATCTTTTTTTCTTCTGCATTAAGAGTGATTCCGGGTGTATCTGCTTCTACTAAAAATGCAGTTAAGTTTTTATCATCATCTATTTTTGCGAATACGGTAAAAAGGTTAGCAAAACCTCCATTTGTTATCCACATTTTTTGACCATTGATGATGTAATGTTTTCCATCATCTGTCAATCTAGCTCTACTTTTGCCTGAGTTCGCATCTGATCCGGAGCTAGGCTCAGTCAAACAGTAAGCTGCTTTCCATTCACCTGATGCTAATTTTGGAATATATCTTTGTTTTTGAGCGTCATTACCATAATACAGTAGAGGAAGTGTTCCAATTCCTGTATGAGCACCATAAGCAACAGAGAAAGAATGACCAGCACCAAGAGCTTCTGTTGCTAGCATAGAGGTTTTAAAATCAACACCAAGTCCACCATACTCTTCGGGGACAGATAAGCCCAATAAACCCAGTTCACCCGCTTTCTGCATAAGAGTGGGCATTAGTTCAGGGTCAGACATGCTATCGATTTTATCTAGAATAGGAAATAATTCTGCTTTCATAAAATCATAACACATTTGTTCAATCATTCGCTGTTCTTCATTCCATTCTTCTGGAATAAAAATTTCATTAGGATTGGTTTCTTTAACTAAAAATTCTCCACCTCTAATGGCCCTTTTTTCTTCTGTTTTAATTTCACTCATTTTCATTTTTTTATAATAGTTCAAATATGCCGCATGCACCCTGTCCTGTTCCCACGCACATGGTTACGGCTCCATATTTTTGATTTCTTCTTTTCATTTCATTTAATAGTTGTACGGTTAGTTTAGCTCCAGTGCATCCTAAAGGATGTCCTAAGGCTATTGCACCTCCATTTACATTAACAATATTGGGATCTACATCTAACTCTTTAATAATGGCTACTGACTGGGAGGCAAATGCTTCATTTAATTCAATCTGTTCAAGATCATTCAGCTTTAATCCAGCAGCTTTTAATGCCTCAGGAATGGCATAAAGTGGACCTACTCCCATTATTCGTGGTGATAGACCAATTACTTTATAAGTTATTAATCTTGCTAAAGGTTTTACTCCAAGCTCTTTAACCATTTCTTCTGACATCATCATAACAAATGCTGCACCATCAGATGTTTGTGAAGAATTACCAGCAGTTACGGTACCCCCATTTTTAAATACGGGTCTAAGCTTGGAAAGTGCTTCTAGGTTAGTGTCTTTTCTTGGTCCCTCATCAACACGGCCAACAAGTTCTTTTTCAATTCTATTTTCATTTTCGTCTAAATGAACATGTTTGATATGTATTGGAGCTATCTCATTTTTGAATACTTCATTTTCAACCGCTTTATTTGCTTTATGATGAGACTGGTAGGCAAACTCATCCTGCATTTCACGGGTTACCCCAAATTCTTCTGCTACCGCTTCGGCTGTAAGCCCCATGCCCCAGTACCAGTCTGGATGCTTTTTACTGTAATGATGATGGGGAACAATTCTCCATCCACCAAATGGAATAGGAGACATGCATTCAACTCCTCCAGCAACAATGCAGTTTCCGGCACCAGCTTGAATTTGATAGTGTCCTAATGCAATACTTTGTAGCCCTGAGGAACAATAGCGGTTAATAGTCATACCGGGGACCTTTTCCGTATTTAGTCCCATTAAAGAGATCATTCTAGCCATGTTTAAGCCCTGCTCTGCTTCAGGAGTTGCATTGCCTACAATAACATCGTCAATTCTATCTTTATCCAAGTTTTCAAAATCTTTTAGTAAGTGTTCTAGAACTTGTCTCCCTAATTCATCAGGTCTTGTAAATCTAAACATTCCTCTACCAGATTTACCCACTGCTGAGCGGTATCCTCCAACGATATATACTGATTTCGTCATAATTAATTTCTTAAAATTTTGCCTGTCTGTAATAGGCTTTGAATTCTTTCTAATGTTTTTCTTTCAGCACAAAGTTCAACAAATGCTTTTCTTTCTAAATCCAATAAATATTGTTCAGAAACAGGTGTAATTTGAGATAAATCACCACCACAAAGAACGTATCCTAATTTTTCCGAAATAAGTTGATCATGTTCGGACATAAAGTTTCCAGATTTAAAAGAATCTGCACCTACATAAACTATACCCAGTCCCTCTTGTCCAAGGGCTTGAATGTCTTTTCTTTGGTTCTGTTGTGTATAACCTTTTTCATGCATTTTAAGACATACCGACTTTGCATATGAGAGTTGATGTGCTCTAGAAACAATAATCTCATCTATCCCTTTCCTGAGAAGACCTAATTCCATCGCTTCATGACCTGAAGTGGATACTTTAGCTTGACCGATAGTCAGAAACTTTTCTCTGAATCGGTTAATTCGCATATCACCTGCTTTTAATTCATCTGAAAATCGAAGTACCATTTCTTTTGTTCCTCCTCCACCAGGGATAAGCCCTACTCCAAATTCTACTAATCCCATGTAGGTTTCAGCATGAGCAATCACTTTATCGGCATGCATGCAAATTTCACAACCTCCTCCTAAAGTCATTCCGTGAGGTGCAGCTATCACAGGAATAGATGAATAACGAATCCTCATGGTAGTTTGTTGAAACCCTTTGACAGCTAGATTTAATTCGTCATAGTCTTGTTCTGCTGCCATCATGAATATCATTCCTACATTTGCTCCAGCAGAAAAGTTAGCTCCTTCGTTAGAAATAACTACCCCTTTAAACCGACCTTCCTCTGCAAAATCAATGGCTGTATTTATGGCACTTAAAATTCCTCCACCTATCGTGTTCATTTTAGAATGAAAAGTGACATTGATGATTCCATCTCCAATTTCTTGAATGGAAGCCTCTTCATTTTTCCATATGGTTTTGGACGAATCGAGCTTTGATAATGAAATCACATTATTTGAGCCTGAGATGGGTTGGAATTTTTTAGTTTGAATGTCGTAGAAATTGGATTTTCCATCTGAAATGCGGTAAAAAGATTCATTTTCTTTTGCAAACGATATAACCCATTTAGGTACGGTAAGATTTGCTTTTTCAATATTGGTAATCCCTTCTTTTATGCCAATGGCGTCCCAAATTTCAAAGGGTCCTAATTCCCAACCAAAACCAGCCTTCATAGCCTCATCCAGTCTGTAAATTTCATCCGAAATTTCAGGAATTCGATGGCTAGCATAACTTAGTAAACCAGCAAACACCCTTCTGTAAAAGTCACCTGCTTTATCATTTCCATTAAAAAGAAATTTTGTTCTTTTTTTGAGATTTTCAATACCTCTGGCTTTTCCAATGGTTTCAAATTTTGTTTTTGAAGTTGATTTATACTCAAAAGTTTTTAGATCAAGCTCCAAAATTTCTTTTTTACCACTTTCGTTAATGGTTTTTTTGTAAAATCCTTGACCTGTTTTTGAGCCAAGCCAATTATTTTCTTTCATTTTAGCAATAAATGATGGTAGATTAAAAACACTTGACCTTTCATCATTTGGACAATTTTCTTTTAATCCATTTGACACATGAATTAATGTGTCTAATCCAACTACATCACAAGTTCTGAATGTAGCAGATTTTGGTCTGCCCATTATAGGTCCAGTGAGCGAATCAATTTCGGTAACTGAAAGATTTAACTCATCTACAATATGAAACAATTCTTGGATGGCGAAAACACCAACTCGATTAGCAATAAAAGCTGGAGTGTCTTTACATAATACAGTAGTCTTACCTAATAATTTACCTCCAAACTCCATCATAAAATCAACAACTTCTTGATTAGTTTTAGACGTTGGTATGATTTCTAATAGCCTCAAGTAACGGGGAGGGTTGAAGAAATGAGTTCCTAGAAAATGAGAAGTAAAGTCATCAGTTCTGTTTTTTAACATGGAATTAATTGGAATCCCTGATGTATTGCTAGAAATGATGGATCCAGCTTTACGATGCTGATCTACTTTTTCAAAAATGATGTTTTTGATATCTAATCGTTCCACAACAACTTCAATAATCCAATCGCAGTCGCTAATTTTTTCAAAGTCGTCATCGAAGTTTCCTGTCGTAATATTATTTAACATGCTTTTGGAATACAGTGGTGCAGGTTTTGACTTAACTGCTGTATTAAGAGCGTTGTTAACTAAACTGTTTCTCTTCTTACGATTGGACGAATTTTTTTCATTTTCAGAAATGATATCTAATAAGATCACCTCGAGGCCTACGTTTGCTATTTGACAAGCAATTCCAGAACCCATGATACCAGATCCCAAGACAGCTACTTTTTTAATATTTTTTATCATGACTAATTATTGTAAATATGGTCTCTGTCAATGAGTTTGTTAATTTTTTGAAGAACCTCAAAGCATGTTTTTAAATCTTTGTGATCAATCTCTTCATAGAGTCTTTCATTAAAATGGATAACTACATCTCTAGATTTTTGTCGATGTTTCATTCCTTCTTCTGTTAGATGTAACTTGACTAGTCTTTTATCTCTTTCGTCATGTCTTTTCTCAATAAATCCTTTTTTTTCAAGTGATTTAATCATTCTAGTCAAACTTCTCGGTTCCATTCCCATTTTTGGACCTAGTTTAGTAGAAGGTGTACCTTCTTTATCAATGTTGAGTAGCGCATATCCTATCGCCATTGTTCCATCGAATTCTGCTGCTTTAAGGTTATACATTCTAGCAATATTGTACCAAGACCACCTAATATGAAAATCCGCTGTATCTTCTGCCTTCATAATTAATATTTATGTAAGGCTAAGATAAAAAAAAAAGTATGCATGCATACTTTTTAAGGTATTAATCTTGGATTATTTTTCCTGTCAATTTGAGTAGGGTAGCGTTTGACTCTAGCAGATCGAAACTGGACTGATATAGATTTACGCCTGAACTCAAATAATTCATTTCTATGTCACGGAAATTAAATGAATTGATGAGTCCTGTCTTTTCTTTAAATCGAGCAATTTCCAGATTTTCTTTTGAAGCAATGAATGCTTTTTTGTTTAATTCAAATATTTTCTTTCTTGTTTGGTACAATGCAAATGTGTTACTTAATTCTAATATTAGTTGTTGCTGCATTTGTTCTAGTTGAGTTTGATTCACTTCATTTTGAATTTCAAGCGCTTTTATAGCTCTTCTAACTTTACCTCCGTCAAAAAGCCTGAAATTCAAAGTGAAGTTGGCATAATAATTTAGATTACGACTAGATGCACCAGGGAATGGAGCATTAGCGTCATTAGTTTTCAACTTACCCGTGCTTGTGTTCGTTCCAGCGTTTAAGTTAATGTTTGGATAAAAGCTTGATTTAGCAATAGAAATGTCTTGTTGATTCAGCGATATATTTAGAAATTGATTTTTGATATTGGTATTGTTGGCTAACATTTCACTCTTTAGGGTGTTAAAGTCCTTATCGTTTAACTCAGGTTTGATTTCCGAGCTCAAAATCCATTCTTTTTCAATATCTGATCCCATTAATAAATTTAAATTTCGAATTGAATTTCTATATGCTAGCTCTTGTAAATAGAAACTGGAACTATCTGCTAACAGATTATTTTCATATTGTAACAATTCAAATTTAACACCCACACCCAGATTACTTTTCAGAACTTGTTGGTCATATTTTTCTTTAGATAGTTGAATAAGATTAAAAATTAGATTCAACTGTTCCTTTTGCATTTTTGCTTGATAATAAGACAATATGATGCCGTGAATCGTGTTTTCGATAGCTAGAGTAGCTGTATTTTCGCTTTGAATTTGTAGTTGTTCGAGTTTGTTTTTATTGGCTTGAATTCCAAAGCCGTTAAAAATGGTCCAGTTTAAAGCAATATTACCACTTACATCATTTGATTGAAATAGGTAAGGTGCAAAAGAAATAGGGTTGTTCCTCTGGTCAGAGATGGAATTATTTTGACCTAAGTTAATATTGACTTGTGGTAAACTTCCAGCTTCACCCCAACTATTCATTATTTGATTAATAGCTACACTTTTCTGAGTTAATTGAATGTCATAGTTTTTCTGTAAGCCTATTTCAATTGCTCGTTTAAGACTTAAAGAATCTTGACTTAAGACTGGAAAAGAAATAAAAAAAACGATTATAATTAGTAACCTACTCATGAAATGACGCTACTCTTTTTTGATTTTCAATAACGGGTTCCACTTTGTCCCAAGATGGAACAGTTTTACCGCCTTCCCAAATCCACTTCCTTGCTCTTTTCATATCGTTAAAATACAATATGAGAGGGGGGAAATAAATTAATAATATGATTGTTCCAAAAAGGACGCCATAGGCAACAGAGATCGCCATTGGAATGAGAAATTGGGCCTGGAAGCTTTTTTCTAAAATTAATGGATAAAGTCCTGCAACAGTGGTGATAGTTGTTAAAATTATTGCTCTGAATCTTGACTTACCTGCCTTAACAACGGCTTTTTTTATTGATAATCCGTTTTCAAGATTTTTATTAAATTGATCTAACATTACCACTGCATCGTTAACTAAAATTCCTATCAGTGCTACAACTCCCCAAACACTTAAAGTTGAAAATGGCTTTCCAACAATTCCGTGTCCTAGAATTGCACTAAAAATTCCGATAGGAACAACCATAAGAATCAATCGGCTTTGATAAAATGATTTAAAATTCAATGATATTGTTATCATTATAAGAACAATACTGATCAAAAATGCGATACTTAGTCTAGTTGCCGAATCTTCAGCTTTTTCAGCCTGACCTTTAATTTGGTAATCCACTTTTGGAAAAATCGAGGCTAATTTTGGTAAAAGCTCTCTTTTAATTTGAGTATTTATCTGTCCAGAAAGTTCGGAATTAAATAGATTGGCGTCTATCCTTATTTCTTTTTTTCCGTCTATGTGATTTATTTTCACTTTACCTCTTTTAATGTTATATTCTGCTAATTCGTATAATGGGAATTCTTGACCACTTGCTGTTTTAATTCTTGTATTCTCTAAATCAGCAACGGAATTCCTGTCTCTGGTAGGATATCTTAACCAAATTTTTACTTCGTCTCTTCCTTTAATTAAACGTTGAACTTCTTGCCCATAAAAACCTTGTCTTATTTGGTTAGAAATACTCATTTCGTTTAATCCTAATAAATATGCTTTTGGCTTAAGTTTTAAATAAAGTTCTCTATTGCCGATTCCTCCATTATCCAATACACTCTTAACACCAGAGTATTGTGAAATTTTTTCTTTCATCCATTCAGATGCTTTTTGCAATTCTTTTCCGTCTTCACTTTGTAAAGAAATTGATATCTCTATTCCAAATTGTTGTTGACCACCTACTGAAAATTTTTCAAATAGTTTAGTAGAATCTTTAGGAATCCTGCTTTTAATTTCATTTGACATTTCAATAGTAGATATCAATTGATTTTCTTTTACTGAAATACGAAGTGAACCCACATGACTTCCTCTTTCTCCAATATTTTCAGTGGAACCAAGATTCATTGATCTGTAAGTTATAATGGTGTCATTATATTCATCTATAAGCTCCTGAGCATATTCTTCTACTATGGAGTCACAATACCATAAAAACTTTTCTGATCTAAATTCTCTCTCTCCCGGTTTGTAAGCAAAATCTATTATTATACTATCAAATGGAATACTTGGAAAAAAAGTCCATTTAATCCATCCAATACTGAAAAGACCTAATATTATAAAAATAAATAGCATAGGACTCCAAACGTGTAAACGGTATCTTTTGACAATTTTCTCTAGCAAATTTTCATATTTATTACGCATAAAATTGACTAATTTTTCTAGTCTAATTCTGAATTGTCTTTTCTGTTGTCCATGAGGACTTAATATTTTTTTGCTAGACAAATGAGATGGCAAAATCAAAAAAGCCTCAATTAAGGAGAATAATAAGCAGACGATGACACTAAAGGCCATTTCTTGCATCATTTCTAGGTCACCTCCAACAAAAAGTAATGTGGAAAATGCAAATACTGTAGTAAGTACAGAAGTTATTACTGCATTCATGACTTCTATAGTCCCATCAAGTGCAGCTCGCATTGGAGATTTGCCCCTTTCATAGTGAGCATAAATATTTTCCGCGATAACAATGCCATCATCAACTAAAATTCCTACCACCAAAATCATTCCAAACAAGGAGATCATATTTATGGTCATTCCATAAAGTAGACCAAATGACAACATTCCAATAAAAGAAAATGGAATTCCAAATGCTACCCATAGTGAAAGCCTCAAGCTTAGAAATAAACCAAGTACCACACACACTAAAAGAAGTCCTATAACTAGGTTATATGATAGAGTATCTATTCTTTGATCTAAAAGGTCAGCAAACTGAAACAAAGTTCTCATTTCAAAATTTTGTTGACTCTTGTTAAAGTTAACAATATAATCATCCATTACGTTTGCAATTTCGTCAAGATCTTCATCTGTCGTTTTGCTTATGACAAAGCTTACTCCTCTTTTTTTATTCACATAATTTTTTAGAGGTATTTCAGAGAAATCTAGTGAGATATCGGCTATATCTTTAAGCTTTATTAGCTCACCATTAGCCTTTGCAAAAATTACTATTTCTCCGACCCTTTCAGGATCAGTAGTTCGATTCATTGACCTGATAATGATTTCTTCATTATTGGTTTTAACACTTCCTCCAGATAAATCAATATTGCTCATTTGAATTGCATTAGCAATCATATTGAAATTCATGTTGTATTTTAATAGATCATTTTCTCTAATTTCGACTGAAATTATCAAAGGGGGATAACCTATTATATTGATTAAACTTATTTCTTTTGTGGCGAGTAAATCTCGCTCTACCTTTTCAGCAGCTTTTTTTAGTTCCCAAAGATCATCTGGCCCTGAAAGAGAATAGTATCCAACAACATTACTAAGTCCATTCAAACCTCTGGAAGTTTGAGCATATATAATTGGTTTTTCTGCACCCCTAGGTAATTGTGAAATTGCATCTACAGAATTTTTAACGTCTTGTAGCATCTCATCAACCTCAATTCCTTCATTACCTGTAACAGTAATTCTGCAAGCGTTCTCAGAAGATCTAGAAGTAATTTCTTTTATTCCTTGCACTCCATTCAGATTTTCTTCAATTCTAGTTGTAATTCCCTCCTCTATTTCTTTGGGAGACGCACCTGGGTATGCGACATTTATATAAACTCGGTTGGGTGTCATCTCAGGAAAGAATGTCTTTGGCATTAAAAAAAGACTGAGTATTCCTGCAATTGCTGTAATAAGAATTAATGCATTTGCCCAGATGGGATATTTAATAAAGTAAGCAATAAGTTTATTCATTCTGTTTACTTGATTATAGGGTAGACTTTTGAATTTTCTTTTGCATTAATAATTGGCTGGGAAACATATAAAACTGAGTCATCAATATTTGCGGCATAAATATACTCATCGTCAGATGATCTTACTTGTACAGAAATAGACTTAAGAGTACTATCTTCTTTTCTTATAGTGTAAATTTTTTGACTATCATAAAAAGCTTTTCTTGGAATCTTAACTACACTCTCTTCACTATTGAACTTTATAATTGCTTCTAAATACATTCCATAATATATTGATCTTGTATTATTGGGTTTCACATATATAGGGACAGTCTGTGTATTTGCATTGACAAAATCTCCCTTTCTAATGATTTTACCGATATGTTTCTTATCATTTTCAAGAAGACTTACAAGAGTTCCAACTTTGATTTTATCCATATATTTCAAAGGAATTTGAATTTCGACTTCAAGTTCATCACCTCTCATAATCTGAATAATTGGAGTTCCTGGGTTAACAATGGCTCCTTTGTCTGTATACGATTCAACAATGGAACCAGAAAAAGGAGCAAATTGAAAGTACTTAGATAGTTTGAATTCATCACTTTTAATACTTAAATATTCAGCTAGAATATTTCTAGAAATAATGAAGTTTTTCTCTCTGTTAGAATTAAATGAGGGAAATTCATTTAACGGTTGATCTACATTAATGCTATTAAAGAACATATTCCACTTGTCAAACTCCTGAGAAAAATCAGTTGCTATATCTGGAAGATTCTGTGCAATTAAACTTAGGTAAGCACTTTTTTTAGCAGCTAACATAAGCTTAATATCTGTATCACGAAGTTTGAATAGTAATTCATCCTTTTTAAACTTTGTCCCTTTTTTTAAAGCTATTCCGCCTTCTAAAACTCCCTGAACTTCGCTAGATATACTTATGATTTTTCCTGGGATAACTCTTCCTGAACCTTTAACTTCTATAGCACTTTGTTCATTAATTGTGAACGCAGCTAAAACATAATCTTTACTTGATTCAACTATGGAATCGAATTTAAGGATTTTACTTTTTCTAATTTCTTCAGCGTTAGTTTCCCCAAAATTTACGCCAGAGTTATAACTGATACTACCTACTAAGAGTAAGAGCCCTATAAAGACCAATGACATTACAAAAACTACAATTTTTCTAGCTTTCATTTCAATAAGTTGCTTGAATTTACCGTTAAACGACTAAAGCAAATGTTAATTTAGATTAAGAAACTTATTCGTTTCCATTAATCAGCACGGGAGTTTTACCATCAGTAATTATCAATTTTGCATTAGGAGAAGTAGAAATTTCTCTCAATACTTCAAGGCTTCTCCACTCAATATTACCTTCTGTAATACCTTCTTTAATAATACGTTGAGCATCTCTAATACCCTCAGCTTCAATTCTTTTTCTTTCCGCTTCCTTTTTCTCTCGTTGTAATACAAATTCCATCTGTTGGGCTTGTTGCTCAGATCTTAATTTAGCCTCTATAGCTGCATATAATCCTGGTGGAAGTGTAATGCTCTTAAGTAAAACTGCTTCAATTACAAAACCTCTGTTTTCAAGTAGTTTAACCATTAGTTCCTTTATCTCTTTTTCAATCTCAGCTCTTTTGCCAGAGTGCATATCTTTAGCGTAAAATCTTGCACACACATCCGCAGATGCTGATCTGAAAGTACTTAGAATTAGAACTCTTTCAAAGTTGGCACCCACTTCGTTAATAATATCAAGTGCCTTTTCTTCTTTTACGTGATAAAGTATAGAAATTTCTGAACTCACATTTAAACCTTCTTTTGAAGGAAGATTTAATTTAATTTCTTTATTTACAGTTCTTGTAGGTATTTTAACTAACTGGGTAGTAAATGGGTTAATTAAAGTAGGACCGGGTGATGCTGGATTACCTTTTAGTCTTCCTAAGAATTGCCTAACACCTACCTCCCCAGGTTTAACAATAACACAAGAACTAGCTACAGCGGCTATAAATACAAATACAAATATTTTTTTCATCAGTTTAAATTTTTTATAAAGTTAATGAAATATCTACTCTGGATTAAGAATAGAATCAAAAAAAGCCTGCAAGCGCAGGCTTTATCTATTATAGACGATTTGGTTTATTCGTCTCCGTTAATTAATACAGGAGAACTACCATCTGTAATGATCAATTTAGCATTTGGAGAAGTAGAGATTTCTCTTAGCACTTCAAGGCTTTTCCATTTTATATTGCCCTCAGTAATTCCTTCTCTAAGAATGTTTTGAGCATCTCTTTCACCCTCAGCTTCAATTCTCTTACGCTCGGCCTCTTTCTTCTCTCTTTGAAGGACAAACTCCATTTGTTGAGCTTCTTGCTCTGCTTTAAGTTTGCCTTCAATAGCAGCATATAATCCACTAGGTAGGGTTATACTTTTTAAAAGAATAGCTTCAATCACAAAACCTCTGTCTTTTAAAAGTTCACTCATTTGAGTTTTTATTTCTTCCTCAATCTCTGCTCTTTTCCCAGAGTGCATGTCCTTAGCATAAAATCGTGCACAAACATCAGCTGCTGCAGATCTGAAAGTACTAAGTATAAGCACACTTTCATACCTTTTTCCAACAGTGCTTATGATATCTAAAGCCTTATCTTCTTTTAAGTGATAAAGTATGGATATACTAGCCGCTACATTTAAACCTTCTTTAGATGGTAAATTTAGTTTTACTTCTCTGTTTACGGTTCTTGTAGGTAACTTTACGATTTGAGTTACAAAAGGGTTGTATAAAACTAGCCCTGACGATTTAGGTTGTCCTTTTAATTTTCCAAAGGATTGTTTCACACCTACTTGTCCTGGTCTAATGACCGAAAATGGTATACAAGAAGTTACAGTAAGTGCAATTACAGTTGTAATTAATATTAATTTTTTCATGATTTTATTTTTTGTTTGATTTAGTTATTAGTGGTCATACTTTGACCTATTCGAGGAGTAATCAAACAAATTCTGGTGGTGGGGAGTCTACATTAAGATGATGGGAAATAAAACTAGTTGTATTCAAAAAACCATAATTAACGTAACGATTTATTTCCACATTATTTTTACTGTTAATGTCAACGAACTCATCTGTTTCAACTTCTTTTTCAGATTCCTCTTCCATTTCGATTTCTACACATATTTCTAATTGAATTGGCGAATCATGAATAAATCTAAGTTCAGTTTGAAACAAGCAGACTGTGGTTGTAATTATTAGAAGACAGCTGATCAGCGTTGATAATTTGATATATAAAAATGTAAACTTTTTCATTTTCACCACAATAATCAAACACTATGCCAAATATTTGGCTACAGAAAAACATCTGTTTTTTTAAGTAGAAGGGTCTGGAATTTCTTGATGTATCTTTTCAATTTCAGCTAAAAGTGTTGAAGATAATTCTACGTTTATAGATTCAATATTTTCACCTAACTGTGACAGCGTAGTAGCTCCAATAATATTACTAGTTACGAAAGGTTGTTGGTTCACGAATGATAATGCCATTTTTGTAAGAGAAATATCAAACTGTTGAGCTAAATTAAGATACCTTCTTGTTGCTTCAGTGCTTTGCTCACTACTGTATCTTACAAAACGTTTAAAAAGATTAAGTCTGCTATTGGGTTGGTCAGTTCCGTTTATATATTTTCCGGATAAAACACCACATGCTAATGGGGAATAAGCTAAAAGACCTATATTTTCTCTCATGGAAATTTCAGCATTACCCACTTCATACTGCCTATTTAGAAGAGAATATGAATTTTGAACCGTAATCATTTTTGGAAGATCATTTTTAGCTTCTTCTAGAAACCGCATAATCCCCCATGGATTTTCATTTGATAAGCCTACATGTCTTATTTTACCGCTCTTGATAAGATCATCAAGAACACATAAGATTTCATAGAAATTATCTTTCCATTTTTCACTTGAGTGGTGTTTATATCCTCGTATTCCAAATGTATTAGTAAAACGTTCTGGCCAATGTAATTGATAAAGGTCAATATAGTCAGTTTGTAACCTTTTAAGACTTAAATGAACAGCTTCTTGAATGGCTTCTTTTTTGAACCCAGTCGTCCTTATATGTTTAGTGTATGCTCCAGGTCCAGCAATTTTACTTGCCAATATGATGTTTTGTCTCTGGCCTGTTTTTTTAAACCACGTTCCAATAATTCTTTCTGTTTCACCATATGTTTCAGCTTCTGCAGGTACTGGATAAAGTTCAGCAGTATCAAAAAAATTCACTCCTTTTTCTAATGCAAAATTCATTTGCTCATGACCCTCTTGCTCGGTGTTTTGTTTGCCCCAGGTCATTGTGCCCAAGCAAATTTTACTCACTTTTATATCTGTTTCTGGAAGTAGGGTATATTTCATGGCTGAATTATTTATTCATCACTTTAGTTTGTCTATTTATGGACTCCTGGTGAAT